>DBXG01000023.1 GCA_002309215.1 Alphaproteobacteria bacterium UBA1218
GAAAACAACAAAATAAATATCATCCAGAGATTGCGACCAAACATCCTGTACGGTGTATTATGCGCACCCCACACAAATCCATCGATTGTTCCATTTTGACCAACAGGTAACCAAGATTCAACATTTCCATCCGGCATAACAAATGCACTGACACCCGAATAATTTGCACGAATAACAGGCAATCCTGATTCTATGGCATAACGCCTTACCATATCCAAGTGCTGATAAACGCCAGGTGTTGTTCCGAACCAAGTATCATTTGTTATATTTATTATTGCATTTGGTGTTGAGCCATAAGGAACCAAAGAATCAGAAAAAATAATTTCATAACAAATCGCAGGAGAAAAAACAAAATCACCATATTGCGTGTTCATAGATATTATTTCTCTGCCATTACCTGCACTCAATTGCGCAGGAGACGGAATTATACCGCCAAAAGGCCCATATTCACCAAATGGCACCAAATGTGATTTGCTGTATAAATGTTTTACAACCCCTGTTTTATCAGCGACAAGCATTGAATTATACATGCGCCCATCTTTATAACTATTCGCACCCATAACAACATTTGTGTTTAATATATGCGCAAGCGGAAATTTATCATCAACAATTATATATGGATATGCAGTTTCAGGATATACAACTATATCTGGTGATACTGTTTTATCATCCATTGCCCAACGTATCAAATCTTGCACTTTTTGTTCAGCAATTTCTTGTGCATCTTGTCTGGACTTTGGTATCTTGTATACAGCAGATTGTGCGGGTTGTACGATTCTTATTATTGGTGCTTTATCTAGATTTTTCATATCCGATTTATGCATATTATGCAAGCCATAAATACAACCACCAACAAATAACAAAACATACATTATAAACACACACCAACAAGACACAGTTTTTTTATTCCGCATCAATTCAACAAACGAAGCAATTAAACCAATAATAACAAAAGATAAACCCAACGCACCCCACAAAGAAATTGAATTGATAACCATTGGCATTGTCATAGTTATATTAGATATCGGATTCCATGGAAAACCAGTAAAAATCCATTCACGAAGCCATAATACTAACACCCACGATACTGCAAATAAAATCGCCCTATTCGCTGGTTTTCTTGATACATAACGAATTATTGCAAATGGCAAAGACAATATGATTCCGCACACCACACCAATACCAATCAATGCAGGTATTGTCCATACGGCAAATTGTTGCGCCAATTCTGGAACAACATAAATTGAATTCAACACCCACCAAAACATGGAAACGCCATAAAAAGCACCAAACGGAAACGCAATCAACCAAGATTTAATAAAACTGACTTTTTTATGGGATTTTGTCATCAAATAATACATACCGCCAATACCAATCAAGGACAGCACCCACAAATTGAAAGGTGCAAAACCAAACGAACACATTATCCCGCACAAAGCACTTAAACAACATTGCCAAAAACCGTTTTCTTTGATTTTGATAGATTTCAGTTTAGTTATAAACTTCCCAGGACAACAAGATTCAGTTGTGCACCCATGATTATCATTATCTGCATACGGATTTTTATAACCGAGTTTTTTTAATATTTGTATTTCTTTGTTTTCCATAATTTCTGCTTCACTATCATTCAAATGATCATATCCTTGTAAATGCAACATACCATGAACAATCATATGCGCAACATGTTCTGGAACAGATATGCCTGCATCAATTGCTTCGTGTTCAACAGTGTCCAGCGATATAAAAATATCACCCAACAAAACATCGTCCCCTAATTCAAAAGACAAAACATTTGTTGGTTTATCTATACCACGATATTGTTTATTTAATTTATGAATTTGTTTATCATTGACCAAGGTTATAGAAACCTCTGAATCTTTGTGTCCAGCAGAAACTGCGGCAGATGCGATTTTATCAAAATCTATATTATATTTTTTCCAACGACTATCTTCATAATTCACATAAACATTCATGATTACCACCTATTTCAAAACAAAAATCAACAAGTTATTGTTTTAATCTAACAACTTGATAAAACTTTTGCAATTTAATATGATTATTATACCATAAACAGATAATAAATAAAACAAAACTAAAACAATGACACGACCATTGGCAGATTTAATGAGACCCAAGACAATTGATGAAATTGTCGGCCAGACCGATTTACTGGGTGAAAACGGCATTGTTCATCGTATGGTCGAAAACGGTAATTTATCAAATTTGATATTATGGGGCCCACCAGGCTGTGGCAAAACAACAATTGCACGCGCATTGGCTAATTCCATAGATATGGATTTTGTACCAATGTCTGCCGTATTTTCGGGAACTGCCGATATCAAAAAAGCGATGGACGCAGCACGTATGAATCGCGACATTGGTCGAAACACCTTGCTGTTCATAGATGAAATTCATCGTTTTAACAAAACACAACAAGATACATTATTGCCATATCTCGAAGATGGCACAGTCACATTTATTGGTGCAACAACCGAAAACCCCAGTTTTAATCTGAATAATGCGTTATTATCGCGTTGTCACATTGGCGTATTAAAACCGCTGTCTACAGCTGATTTATTGACTTTGATTGACAGGGCTGAAAAATATTTGGATAAAAAATTACCAATTACTAATGATGGCAAAATCCATCTTGCTAAAATGGCAGACGGTGACGCACGATTTTTATTAAATACAATCGAATATATATCTGGTGCAAAATTCAAGAAAGATTTAACCCCCGAAACATTAAACGATGTAATACAAAAACGCGCACCAATGTCTGATAAATCTGGGGATGAACATTATAATTTGATATCTGCCGTGCATAAATCTTTGCGTGCTTCGGACGCAGATGCTGCACTTTATTGGGTGGCACGCATGATAACATCTGGCCAAGATCCACGATATGTGTTGCGCAGATTGACACGATTTGCAATGGAAGATGTTGGACTGGCAGATCCAAACGCGATGCAACTTGCACTATCTGCATGGCAGATTTATGAACGTATGGGTTCACCCGAAGGTGATATAGCCATAACTGAATTGGTCATATATTTGGCAACCGCGCCCAAAAGTATTTCTGCATACAAAGCACAAATGGCTTCTTATCGTGTGGCACGCGATACAGGCAGTTTAATGCCACCAAAAAATATTTTGAACGCACCAACAAAAATGATGAAAAACTTGGGATACAGCGACGGTTATGTCTATGACCCTGAAACAGAAAGCGGTTGCAGCGGTCAAAATTGTTTTCCAGACGATATGGAACGTGTCAGTTTATACAAACCTGTTGAACGTGGTTTCGAACGCGAAATCAAGAAACGTTTCGAATATTGGAACAGTTTCAGAAAGAAATAGTTTTCAATTAAAATAGTATTTTAATATCTAAACCAACCTGGACATATTCTGATTCAAATTCATAATCAAAATGGCCAACCCATTGGGTATTTCCATACTGACGCAACAATTTCAGATTCAACCATTCTTGATTTGGTAATAAATATCTGTTGGTTGATTTTCTGAAATCAAAACCGATACCGCCACGCCAATCATATTTGAAACGGAAATAAGCCTCTGGCATCAAATCAATATAGGACACACCACGATCATCCTTGAACACCCATGTAGATTTGGCGGTACCAGCCAATGTTAAACCTGCAAACGTGCGCCCAAAACGGAATCCCCCATAATAAGATGAATCTGCGTATTCAGGTGTCCGAACATGTGATGAACCCCACACCCTTAACCCAAACAACATATCAGAAATAATTTTCGATTGCCCAGAACCATGATTCATACGATATTCACCACCCAATTCAGTACTTGAAAAACCATTTTCGTGATTACGGGTAAAATCAATTTGATAATGCATTTTTGCATGAACAACAAAATTATTGTTTATACCGTATCCAATATATTGCCCAACACGCAACTTGCTGTCTTCCAGATTTACAAATGTATCAGATAAAAATCTGTCATCTGGAACAAAAAATAATGGATCAGACAAATCATTTGCCAACACATCTCTAAACGCAGGTCTTATCTGCTGACGAGCATAACTATTAGACTTTGACCGAGATGCCTGTGGCGCAACAAATTGTTCTTCTGACACAGAATCATCATCCGAAACATACGTATCTGATAAAACCACACCTTCTGCAATCGCAGCATTTGTGATAACTAAACCACATAAAAGCAACATAATCTTTTTCATTGTAAAACGCCACCATCGTGTTGATAAAGTTTATTAGAAATACAAGATTGCTTGGACGCCAATCTTCCATTCATTATAACTGTTAATCTTGTAATCACCTGTTGCATAAAGCAATGATGTACTGCCCGGAGCGATGGTGTTCACACCATCTGAAAGACCCGCTGCTGGTATATCTGGATTTACATCATATTCCATATATCCCCTGGTTTTGCCTTTGGCAGAATCATACAAAGATACCGAACCATACAGGCTTAATGCAAAGTATTCGCTTGGCTGGAAACCAACTGTTCCTTTGATATTCAATTGATTGTGCCAATCATAATAACCGTATATCAATTCACCACCCAGATATGTGTATTTATTCAATACAGAAAATGCACCAACGCCACCTTCTACATAAACAACATCTTTGACATTTTGCTTGTACGATAGCATCAACCAATCACCAGACGGATCTTCCCAAAAAGCACCGTATGTATCACCATTTATCAAATTAGAATAGCCCAAACGTGCCAATCCATATAATGTTGTTCTGTTCATTTTATAACCAGCCTTGGCATCGAATACGAGTGAATTTGCGGCATCCTTTTGATGCTGGAAAAACCCAGAAAACATCGCAATCCATTCGTCATTATCAATAAAACGATTCTGCAACCCAATTCCAAAGATATTTATACCCGAACTTGACATAGTATTGTCAGACAAATCGTCTGGTGTTGGATTATTTGTTGCGTAATCACCAATGGTCACCTTGGTCTTGTCATACTGTGCCATCAACATCAAAGCCAAGGAATCAGTTAAACCAAAACTTAAATCTTCTTTGACAACTAACTGTGATGTTTTCGCTTTGCCACTTAAAGTGTAAGTTAAAGGTAATCTTGAAACCACTGTACCATTCTCTAAATCCTTAAATCCAGCATTCAAAATATCAAACTTGAAAGTATTTTTTGCATAAGACAAATCTGTCACAGAACCAATTTTACCCTTTAACGGTTGAAAGAACGGATGTGCCAAGAAATAACGACGTTCTTGGGACGAACGCGCAGGCTTTTTTTCACGCACAACACGCTTTTGTTCCACAGGTTCTTCATAAGCAACATAATCATCATTATATTCCAACGGTGCACGTTTTTGTGTTGGTATCTGCATCGGTTGGCCAGTATAATAAAAATTATTTGTGATAGTGTTATGATATCCACCTGTCTTTTTACGAACATTACTTGTTTTTTTATACGAACCAGATTTAGCCGGACGTGTCACAACATATTGCGCACTGTCATCGCTGTATTCATATCCATTAGCGCCAATAACCGGCATAATCCCAAGCATTGCTAAAACAAGCATATATTTTTTCATATAAAAACTCCTTTCACTTTTATCAAGATTATATCATAAAAAGCGGTTATAAAAAAGCCTAAAATAAGAAAAAATTACAAAACATATAATTTTATAAAATATGGCGTTTTCCAGACGCATCTGCTGCGCTGATGATCCCCTCTTCTTCCATGCGTTCAATCAGAGTTGCAGCCTTGTTATATCCGATTGCCAAACGCCGTTGCAGATAAGAAATTGTTGGCTTTTTATCACGTAAAACAATTTCTTTGGCCTGTTCATACAAATCTGCAGATCTTGCCTCTTTGACAGATGATGCTGTTTCAACAGATTCTTCTTCGGCACCTTCTTCAGAGGTAACACCTTCTGCGTATTCTGGTTCACCTTGTTCGCGTAAGAAATCCCCGATTGCTGTCAATTCTTCATCAGAAATAAATGCCGCATGTATACGTACCGGAACACGTCCAGCCTCACTAAACAACATATCGCCACAAGACAATAAATTTTCGGCACCTTTTTCGCCCAATGTTGTCATAGAATCGATATTGCTGCGCGCTTGGAAAGAAATACGCGTTGGGAAATTCGCCTTGATAACACCTGTGATAGTCGTTGCATCAGGCCTTTGTGTCGCCATAACCAAATGAATACCTGCTGCACGTGCCTTTTGGGCAATACGTTGCACACAGGCTTCCACCTCTTTACGTGCCAAGGACATCAAATCTGCAACCTCATCAATAACGATGACGATGTATGGCATATCAGATAAATCAACTTCTTGGGTTTCGAATTCTAATTCACCTGTCTCAGGGTCTGTTCCAACAGCAACCTGACGAGTTATCGTTTCGCCACTTTCACGTTTAGCTGTCACAATTTCATTATAACTTTCTATGTTACGTGCATTAACTAACTGTAATTGTTTATATCTGTCTTCCATTTCGCGCACAGCCCATTTTAACGCGTTCACAGCAGCCGCAGGATCCAATTTTACAATTGGTGTAATTAAATGTGGAATATCGTCCCAGAATCCAAAATCAACACCCTTTGGGTCAATAATCATCAACTTACATTTATCTGGCGTAAAGTGATACACAATAGATGTAATGATAGACTGAACAAACACAGATTTACCAGAACCTGTTCGACCTGCAATCAACATATGTGGCATTTTGGCCAAATCATAATACATTGGATTACCACCAATATCCACCCCCAAAGCCAAAGGTATTTTATATTTAGAATTCATAAACAAATTATTATCAATCAAACCACGATATCGAACAGTCTGACGTTTAAGATTTACCATTTCAACCCCAATCAATTGTGTTGACGGTATATGCGCAATACGAATATTTTCTGTGGCCATAGCACGTGTCATATCTTTCACGGTCTTGCTAACATCAACCATACGCGTTCCGCTGTCTGGCATAAATTCGTACAGCGTCACAATTGGCCCTGGGTGTATCCCCATAACCTTGCCATTTACACCATATTCTGAAAAATGAATTTCCATTGCTTCGGCATTTGCTTTCAATTCAGGCGTTATAACATTTTTACCAAACACAGACTTTTCCAATAATTCTGGATCAGGCAATTCATATTCGTGTTCTTCTGTGCTGACATTTCTTTTGCGTGTTGCACGTTTACGTTTTGGTTTTTCTTCCGCAACTTCTTCTTCCTCTTCTTCGGGTTCTTCTTCGACTTCTTCTTCCTCATACTCTGGTTCTAGTGGTTTCATCAAATGGAAAGCAGACATCATTGAACGGAACAAGCGATATGTTGTATACAGCGCATTCTGGACATGATACCATTTTACATGTAATAAAATACCTGCCATTATAAAAAACAAAGCAACTAAAACAACACCCACAGGAATCGATGCAACAGATAACATTGGCCCGATGTCTGACGCAACAATTGCACCAGCCATACCACCATATGTATTAGATACAGAAATCAAGCCAAGCCCCGCAGACCCAATACACAAAGTCACAAAACCACGCAGGAAATTATATTCTGGCGCCCTTTCTTCATCCCAGCCAATCAACAAACTTAGACCATATCGACCCAGACATAAAAACAAAAACAAGGTCGGAATAAACCCCAACATATATCTGATAAAGCCGACAATGTTGCCAGTTATACCCTGAACCCCAAAATTACCGTCTGCGGCAAAACCAGACAAATATGGATTCAGAACAATCAATGAAATAACCAACCACAAAGACAATAAACACAAAACTATCCCTGCGCCACGCAATAACAAATTACGCAACATTACAGAAATACTGGTTGGCAAAAATCTAGATTTTTTCTCCATATCGGGTATTTTATCACAAATTAAAACAAAGTGCAAAAATCATTTAGAATTGATTTTGCGAAGCGCGACTTTCACTAAATCTGCGCTCAGCATACCAATAAAAGCCCCAAGTATAACATCGCTTGGCCAATGTGCACCAACATAAACACGTGATACACCAATAACTATCGCCATTGTCCAAGTCGCCCATTTTATACGTGGAAACAGCATACCAATCATTATCAAACCTGCAAAACTGACCGCAGTATGGCCTGAGGGCATAGAATTAAATACACTGTTAAATGTCCATGGCTCGAAAAAAGTTTTGCCCAGCGCATCAAACAAAACAGGTCTGGCACGACCAATCAATACTTTCAATAAACCTGTTGTCATTATTGCCAAAACCACAGAACAAAATACATAAAAAACATAACTGTTTTTAATCTTTACAAATGCATATCTAAAATCGTTTTCATTACGTAATGCCTTGTATACAAAGAAAAATAAAACAGATAAAAACGATATGGACAACCATACTTTTGTGCTAAATATCTTGCCAATAATAATCGCAACTGAACATAATGTTCCATCACTCAATGTCCAAGCATTACAATCTGGACGATGAATCATGGTATACAAAGCCTTGTCCCACCAAAACACACACCCAAATATCAATGCCAGCATAATCAGAGCGCCAATAATAACCCATTTCCATTTTAACGTATTATCTTTGTTTATAAACATTTTATAAATCCATTAGTTCTTTGTATATCTGTTTATCAGTCAAAATCTTTACACTGACCGCCATCGAAACATTATCTTCATCTGTGCCACTTGTTATTTTCGGGCAGGCTTTACGTAAAGATTTAACATTAACCTTGGTATCCTTGTTATAATCATGTGCATTGAATTCGCCATTCATAACATTCAAGAAAAATACTTCCTGTTGCGATTCGTTTCTTATATTAGACAGACACACCAAAGGAAAAACACCGCGTCCATCCAAAACATTCCCAAGGCCTGTCTTAACAGACTTGTTAAACAATTCTAATACACCACCGTTTTTCAGATCAATCAAGCTTGCGATTCTGGAATGACCTGCAGTTGGCGTCCCAATTAAAACACCGCGCTTGTTTTCATAGAAAGCAGCCGCCACAGCCTCTGCGGTACCACGTGTTGTGTCCGATATTAAAACAACGACCGGTACTTCTGTAACCGCTTCACCACCTGGTACAACTTCCAATTCATCAAATGCAGTTTCTGCTATGCGCATAACAGGTTTTTGTCCAATAAATAATCCTGCCAGTTTTGCAGCCGCCTTTTCATTATCACCAACACTGGTTCGTAAATCTAAAATAATGCCAGTTGCGTCACTATGCTTAGCCAACGCCTCATTTATAATATCAACCGCCCCATCAGATATTTTATGAACAATGATTTCTAATATTCCACCTTTATCCCCATCTAAACCACGATATATGATATCAGCATCAGCCAACACAACTGTCGCACGACGCAAAGTCACGTTTTTATTTCCAGTTGGTGTCAATAATTTCAATTTAGATGTTCCAGAATTGTATCCAGATAATACAGCTGATATATCTCCATCTGTCATTTTTGATACACGTTGACCATTTATTTCTGAAATTATATCCCCCTCATGAATACCAGACACATCTGCAGGCGAATCTTTGAATACACCTGTCACCCGAAAATTACCACGTTCATCACGACCACCATCAAATCCAATACTGGTTAAAATCTTGGTATCTGCATTATTTATCATATCCTTGGAATATATATAACTGCCATTTTCATCAACACCAGATAACAACGCATTTACAACAACATCATACAATTCAACATCACGCAAAGAACGCAAACGGGAATCCTGTTCGCGCATATGCATAATCAAAGCAGTCGTAATTTGACCATATTCTTGCCAATTTTTTTCCGCAGGATATGGATAATTCGCAATCAATTCATCGCCCCAAACCAAAACAACACGTTCACCAGTTGCAGCAATATGCGCCTTTGGGTTCAGAGATTCCAAATTTTCGATTGCAACATTTATGTTTTTACCCGCCCAATTTACACCGTCCAGTTTTTCATAAATATCAGCAAATACATCTGAAACCTTTGCAACCTCGATTCCATCAATTACTTGCGAATCTTGGAACAACGAATCGGCTGCAACAACTAAGCCAGGAAACAAAAACAATCCCAAGCTTGCCAATATAGATTTCAAATTCATTGCTTTCTCCTTTCCTTTCTTAAGATAGCAATATTTTAATAGTCTGTTTCCCTTAAATTAAAGTGATACAGAATAACATTAGATATATAAATACTGGTCAATGTTCCCATGACAATTGAAAAAGTCATCGCTATTGCAAATTCACGCAACATCTGACCACCAAATATATAAATACCAACCATAGCCAATATAGTAGACACACTGGTCATAATTGTCCTGTATAGCATTTCATTCACAGATAAATCAATCAAATCTGACATCGGCATTTTATGATATTTTTTAATATTTTCATCTATACGGTCATAATTAACCACTTTATCGTTTATAGAATATCCGACCCCCATCAAAATTACAGCAATAGCGGTTTGATTGAATTCCAAGCCAGCGATAGAGAAAAAACCAAACATCAAAATCAAATCCAATACTAATGACACAAAGGATCCGACTGCATAACCACCGCGATACTGAATCCAAATGTACACAGCCATTAAAATGAACGATACTAATATAGCAAATACACCACCACGTATCAATTCACCACCAATCTTTGGTCCAACAACTTGAACCTGGGAATATTCTACCCGATCGCCCAATATGTTTTTAATTTCTGCAACTCTGACATTTTGCTGTTCATCAGTTGAACCTTTTGGCAACCCAACACGTAACAAAATGGAATTACCATCTACAGATTGTAATTCAGGCTTAAACGCTTCCAAATCATGACGCATTTTATCAATGGTGTAATCAGCGGTTGTCGGGGTTATTTCCATTGATATGCCACCAGAAAAGTCTATTCCGTAATTGAATCCTTTTATCGCAATAGACAAAATAGACAACAAAATACAAATACCAGAAATCCAGTAAGACAATTTACGATATTTCATAAAATGCAATTTCATAACTAACTCCTTCGCATTTTTTATTTATTTCTTATATAACCAATTTTTTTGCTTTTACCGTTCATGTAATAATCAACAAATACTTTTGACAATAACAAACAGGTAAACAATGTTGTTGCAACACCGATTGATAATGTCACAGCGAATCCACGAATCGGACCTGCACCAAATTGGAACAATATCAACGCACAAATTAAATTGGTCAATTCGCCATCCAAAACTGTTTTCGTAGAACGTGTAAAACCATATTCTACTGCACGCAAAGTTGGCGCACCACTGCGCACTTCATCCCTGATTCTTTCAAACGGCAAAATATTTGCGTCAACCGCCATACCCAATGTCAAAACGATACCAGCAATACCAGGCAAAGTTAAAGTTGCACCAAACAAGGCAGAAATACCAATAATCATCAGCAGATTAACAATCAAAACCACATCTGCGATAAACCCAAAGAATCCATACAGCATTAACATAAATACCAATACAAATATAACGCCAACCACAGAACCTATTTTACCTGTTGCAATTGTATCCGCACCCAAACCAGCACCAACAGTCCGTTCTTCTATCACAGACAATGGTGCAGGCAACGCACCAGAGCGCAACAATACAGCCAAATCTTTTGCACCTTGCAAAGTAAATCCACCAGAAATTTGTCCACGACCACCAGGGATAGGTTCACGAATTGTCGGCGCAGACAAAACCTTGTCATCCAAAACAATCGCGAAACGTTCATTAACATGTTCTGTCGTCAATTTTGCAAAGCGACGTGTCCCAGATGCATCAAATTCAGTTGTCACCACGGGCATATTATTTTGATCAAAAGATGCTTCTGAATTTTTCAGACTATCCCCAGAAACCTCTATACGGGAATAAACTGCGATTTTTGCTTCTGGATTATTAATATCCGACAAAAACATCGTTCCAGATGGTGCGTGGTTAGATGCCAATTGTTCAGACGTAATATTTTCATTTACCAAATGGAAAGACATCTTTGCCGTCCGCCCAATAAGGTTCTTTATATGCTCTGGATTATCGACACCCGGTAATTGAACTAATATATACTTTCCACCTTGGGATTGAATCGATGGTTCTTTTGTTCCCAAGGCATCAATACGACGACGAACAATTTCTATGCTACGTGACATAGCATCACTTACCATTTCTTCGCGCGCTTTTGCAGTATAAGATATTTTCAGATTTTTCCCACTGGATGAAATATCAACATTATTTCCCAACACGCGTTTCAGGCGTCCTTTGGCTTTCGAAACCATATCATCTTCACGAATAACCAAACTGACACCATTACCAGTATTGCGCAAATCAGCAAAACGAATAACGCCTTTATCGCGATCTATTAACGCAGAACGTACCTCATCATACAGTTGTGCAGACTTTTCCTTTAACATAACATCAGTATCAACTTCTAATAAAAGTTGCGCCCCACCCTTTAAGTCCAAGCCCAAAGGAATCGGTCTTATCCAAGATGGGAAATATGGTGCCAACGATGGAACTAAAGTCGGAACCGACAACAACATCCCAAACAAAGCAACAAAAATTATAGCCAGTTTTCTAAACATTCCAGAACCTCTATTAAATTACTCTATACCCGCAACAGCATTTTTACTGACTTCAATAACAACACCTTTTGCGATTTCCATTTCAATTGTTTTTTCGTTTACTTTCTTGACAGTTCCATAAATACCTGCCGCCAATATACGATTGCCAACTTTGATACTGTCTATCATTTTTTGATATTCAGCCATACGTTTTTTATTCGGCCGTATCATAAACAAATACAAAATACCGATGATAACCGCACAATAAACAACCATTCCCCAAACACTACCTTGCTGGGCATTCAATGGCATATTTTGACCAACTTGATTTGCAACTTCTGCTGTCTGATTCATGAATAATCTCCTTTTTTATAGAATAACAGTAGTAAAAAAACACATGTATGTAAAGAAAAAAACCGCACTAGATACGCTCAAACATAGTATCCAGTTCTGCCATTGATATTACTTTATAAACAGGCCGACCATGATTACATTCTGTTCCGCGTTCTGTTTGTTCTATGTCCCGTAAAAGCGCATTCATTTGTTCATAATTTAATTTTTGCCCCGCACGAACAGAATGATGACACGCATAATTAGCCAATTTCAAATGTATTTTTTCATTTAATTTGGACGAATGTCCGTACGCACGCACTTCATCTGCAATTTCATGCATGCATTGTTCCCAATTCAAATCCCAATCAGACGGTTTCTCAAAAACAGCAACAGCACTATCCCCAAAAGCATCAACTTGCAAACCACAACCTTTCAATTCATCTGCTATACTCAACACTGCCATAACATCTTCTTCACGCAAACGAATAACTATCGGTGTCAACAACGGTTGCGTCTTGATTTTATGTAAACGCAATTTTTCGTACGTAATTCTTTCATGCGCAGCATGTTGATCAACAACAATTAAACCATCTTTATTTTCCGCTAAAATATATTTATTATTTATTTGACCAATTACACGTCCCAACGGCAAATCAAATTCAGAGTCAGATTGCATCGTATCGCAACATGTATCACGTTGTTCATTTTGTTGTATACAGCTGTTTCTGCTGTATACAGGTTCAGATACAAATGTTTTTACATAATCTTTTTGTTCAATATGTGTGTTATTGAAAAATGTCTGCACCGGTGGTAATTCAAATGCTATACTGGGTTGTTTATTTGAAACAGATGAATGTTGCTGCAATGTTTTTGATAACGCTTCACGCAAAGTTTTAATTATAAATGCACGCACATGTGTTGGTTCTAAAAAATGCACTTCTGTTTTGGCAGGCGACACATTTACATCGACATGATTTGATGGCAAATCCAGATACAATGCACATAATGGAAATTCGCGCGCATGCATAACATCCATATAGGCTGCCCGTAACGCAGATACCAGTACTTTGTCTTTAACAGGTCTACCATTTACAAATAAGTATTGATCCACAGATGAAGCACGACGTAATGTCGGATGCGAAATAAAACCGTATAAATGCATATCGGCCGAGGAAGACTGTGCATCAACGTTTAACATTTTGTCCCGAACATCTTCCCCCATAATTGCAATTATACGTTCAATCAAATCTTGTTTCTTTGGGAAAAACCATTTGTTATTCAAAACAAAGCCCACATCTCTGCGTCCCATAGCCAACCGTTTAACGATTTCTAGCACACCCAACATTTCTGCTTTGTCTGTATGCAAAAACTTCAACCTTGCAGGTGTTTTTGCAAACAAGTTCGACACACGAATTCTGGTACCACTTTCCCAATCAGATGGTTTGATTTCTGCTGTATTGGCATCCATACACCAACCATTTTTATCTTTACCATTACATGTATCTATAAGCATATCTGATACTGATGCAATTGATGGCAAAGCCTCACCACGAAAACCCATAAAATTGATATTTAATAAATCATCACTTGGCAATTTAGAAGTAGCATGTCGCATAATACAATTTGCTAAATCTTCCTTGGACATACCGGAACCATTATCGATAACAGAAATCAAAGTCCGTCCACCATCAACAACATCAATAATAATTTGGTCCGCCCCTGCATCCAATGCATTTTCGACCAATTCTTTGACAACACTGGCTGGTCTTTCAACCACCTCACCTGCTGCGATTTGATTTATCAGAAAATCCGGCAGAACGCGTATTGACATATCAGTCCTTGAACTTTATATCGATAATTTCAAATTCTTTTTCACCACTTGGTAATTTAACCATACATGTATCGCCAACACAATGTCCAATCAAAGCACGCCCAACAGGTGATGTACACGATATAACTTTGCGACCATCAGATTCAATATCAGATAAAATGCGACACTCCATTTTATTTCCGTCTTCATCTTCGGTTAAAACTTTGGCACCAAAAATTACACGATCACCAGACAAGGTGTCCAAATCAATGACTTGGGCATTTTCAATAACAGATTCCAAAAACTGAATCCTTTTATCGATATTACGCTGTTTTTCACGCGCAGCACTGTAATCGGCATTTTCGGACAAGTCCCCCAAAGAGCGCGCCCATTCAATAACCTTCAGTATTTCTGGTCGCTGGTTTTCCCGTAAATCTTTCAATTCTTTAATTAAATTGTCAAAACCTTGACGTGATATTGGTCTTTTTTCCATATTAAAATCCTTAAAGTTTATGATAACAATATACCATAAATTTTAATTTTGCAATTATCATTTCAAACTATTATACTGTACATTATGTATATATTCAGACCGAAAGTTTTGACCAGATTCCTGATGCACCGCTTTTTCAGCAGTTTTTTTATCGTGATGCTGATTGTGTGCGGAATTATTTTTGCTGTCACGTTTGTGGAAAGATTATCTGCTAATCCCGATGCTATCTCTACCCTGTTTGATGCTTGGACCAGATTATTGGAATACATACCAATGTTTTTACCGCTGGCTGTATTTATGGGAACTTTACTTGTATCATATACATTAACAAAATCTTCTGAAATGATTATTATCTCTGGTGCAGGTTTGTCACCATATCAAATTGTGAAACCTTTTTTAATTAGCGCGGTACTAATTGGAATTGTCGCATCAACAATTGTAAACCCTTATTCTGTAAATCTGACCACACGAAATCTGACGAATCATCAGTTGAAATTGATAGATGATGCAATCTGGTTACGCGAATCCTCAGACGACGGCTTTTTAACTTTACGCGCAACAAATATAAATATTCAGGACAACAACATTGTTTTTCATGATGTGAGCATATTTAAACAGGATAAAACATTTAAATTAAAAGAAAGAATATCTGCCGACAAGGTGATATTATCACAATCTGGTCTGGATATAAATCCTGCAACTGTACTGAATTCGGATGGTGTCACAACAAAAACCAAAAGACATATCGATACAAAACTAACACCCCAAACAGTTTTGGACAGATATTTACAACCTGATCAAATTTCTTTTTGGAAATTGCCCAGTTTTATACGAAAGATGGGGGCAATCGGCGTTACAACACGTGGTCATCTGGTTCAATTCTGGACATTACTGTTTTTGCCACTAACTATGATTGCAATGGTTATGTTGGGTATGGCTTTTGCACAGACTAAACAACGCAGAAATTACAGTTTTGGCCTTAAATTCAGTCTGGGTATATTAACATGCTTTGCTTTGTATTTTATTGTAAATTTATTTAATGCTTTGGGAACCACCGGAACATTGCCACCGTTACTGGCAATTGTTGCACCACAAATTATAATCATCGCAGGCGCTTGTATGTTTATAACCAGTTTTGATACAATCTAAGGGGACACACATGTCTTTTTACAAGAAAAAAAATAATCACAGAAAGTACATAATTTTAGCGATATTGATTGTGCTATTGATTTTGATGATTGTATCATTCGCGCCAAAAACAGACATGATGGAAACGGTATTATTCCCATGAATTACATAGATATTTTTCTTGAAGCTCTGTCCGCAGAAAAAGGTCGCAGTCAAAAAACATTGACCGCGTATCGTTCTGATTTAGATGATGCACAGAATAAAATTGGCGATTTACTAAATGCCACCGACCAAGACATACAAAAATATTTATCAAACCTGCAAGAAAAGCCATCATCTATTGCCCGCAAAGCCAGTGCACTGCGTACGTTTTATAAGTTTTTAATGTTGGAAAAAATAATTAAAACCAATCCTACATCTAATTTGGAATTACCAAAACGCGGACGAACATTACCCAAATATTTATCACCCGAAGAAATAGAATTGCTCATATCTTCTGCTGGTGACGTAAAAAACTCTGTCCGATTGCGTTGTATGATTGAATTACTTTATGCGTCTGGATTACGTGTATCTGAATTATGCGAATTACCAATGACTGCAAATCTGGGTGACAGATTATTAATTCATGGCAAAGGCGCCAAAGAAAGATTGGTACCAATGCACCAAAACGCCCAGAACGTGCTGTATACATGGTTACAGTATCGTGGCAATATTGATTCCAAATACATATTTCCTTCTAATTCTAATACCGGTCATATTACGCGCGACGGCTTTTTCAAGATATTGAAAAAATGCGCAATATTGGCAGGCATAGAACCAGAACGGGTCAGCCCACACGTCTTACGTCATTCTTTTGCGTCACATCTATTGGCTGGCGGTGCAAATCTGCGCGTGATACAAACAATGTTGGGACACGAAGATATTTCTACAACGCAAATATATACCCATGTATTACCAGAACAATTACGCAAAACAGTTGAATCAGCGCACCCTTTGGCGCATAATGAAATCAAGGATATATAAATTATGATAAAAAAATGTGAACATATCGGTTGCACCAAAGCAGGCACTTGTCGTGCCCCTAAATCACGTGATTTGCGTGAATACTGGTGGTTTTGCAAAGAACATGCTGCTGAATATAATAAAAATTGGAATTATTACGCAAATATGACCCCTGATGAAATCGATGCAGAATGGGAGCGCGAAACGTTTGGTGTTGCCGACAAAGATAAAGAAAAATCAAACGCAAACGAAGCAGATTATGTAAAATTTCTGAACGATTTTCTTACCGGTCGTTCCAGTTTTGATAAAATGCCTGCAAAAAAGACAGTTCCAGCCCAGATTACATCTGCACTACAGGTTTTTGGATTAAATATCAATGCATCTTGGCGTGAAGTTGGTATAAAATATCGTGCACTGGCAAAAAAATATCACCCTGATACAGCATCAAACAAAGAATCTGCGACCGCAGAATTTACCCGAATTACTGCTGCATACGAAACATTAAAAAAATATTTCAAGAAATAGAGTTTTTCCCTATTTTATATTTGCAACAAACGCTTTTTGTGCTATGATTCAGGCAAATAAAACCATAGGAAAATAAATATGTATGACGTAATTATTCTGGGTTCTGGCCCCGCCGGATGGACAGCCGCAATATATTGTGGTCGCGCAAATAAAAAAACTTTGGTTTTAACTGGCCCGTCACTTGGCGGTCAAACTGGTGAAATTGCAAAACTGGAAAACTATCCTGGTTGGAACGGTTCTGGCATGGAATTGATTTTGTTTATGAAAAATCAGGCTGAATCTTTCGGTGCTAAAACAGAATCTGCATCTGCACAAAATATCAATTTTAATCCAGATGGCACATATACTGTTGTTTGCGACAATGGCAAAACATTTGATTCACGAACAGTTATATTGGCAACCGGCGCATCTGCCAGACGTCTTGACATAGATGGTGCACGCGAATTATTTGGACACGGTGTTTCATATTGTGCAACATGTGACGGGTTCTTTTATTCCGGCCGCGATGTTTTGGTTATTGGTGGCGGAAATACAGCATTAAACGACGCTTTATATTTGGCAGATGTCGCGAAAAATGTAAAGATTATTTACCGCAAATCTGAATTCTTCCGGGCAGAGGCTGTGTTGCGCGACCGCGTGGCAGCCAAAGAAAACATCGAATGTATATATAACACAGAATTAAAATCTGTTGAACAGAAACCTGATTCAGATAAATTGATTGCAACAACTACGGGTGGCGATAAAATCGAATGTGATGGAATATTTGTTGCTATTGGCCACGAAGCAAACACAGATTATTTAAGTGAAGACATTAAACGCGACGAAATCGGCCGTATAGCGCCCGAATCATTACCATCCGGCATGTTCGTTGCCGGGGATGTAGAAAGTAATATAAAAATGCAAGTTGCAACCGCTGTTGGTACTGGGTGCAGTGCCGCAATGGACGCAATACAATACTTAAATTCCAAAGAATAAAATTATAACGGGGATAAAAAAATGTTAGATATAAAATTTATTCGCGAAAATCCAGATGTTGTAAAAAACGCATGTCAGGTTAAAAGTTTTCCAGATGTGGTCGATGATATTTTGACTCTGGACAAACGCGTTCGTGAATTGAAAACAATTACACAAACAAAAACCGCTGAAAAAAACAAGATTTCTAAAGAAATCCCAACAGCAACGGATAAAGCATCTTTGATTGCAAAATCCAAAGCGATAAGCGAAGAAATCGCAAACGAAATGGCTGAATTAGCAAGCAAAGAAAACATATTAAACGATTTACTTCATCGTGTTCCACAAATACCATCATCTGACGCACCAATTGGCCCCGATGAATCTGCAAACGTTGAAATCCGCCGTATAGGGACGCCACGCACATTTGATTTTACACCACGTCCACAATGGGATTTGTTGGATATGAACGGTTGGTGGATGCCAGAAAAAATCGGAAATATTTGTGGCACACGCACATATTGCCTGGTCGGCGAATTGGCAGAATTAGAAATGGCAGTACAAACCTATGTTATTCAGAAACTAATTTCTAAAGGTTTCACTTATATTGAATGTCCATCTGTCACAAAACCACAAACAATATTTAATGCAGGACATTTTATGGGTTCTGATTTATCAGTTATGAACGACGATGTCTTTATGCTTGAAGGCACAGACCGCTGTTTAGCCGGTACATCTGAAATAATTATGAATGCTTTATACAGTGATGAAATATTAAACGAAAATGAATTACCTATGAAATTTGTTGGTTTTTCACCATGTTTCCGCAAAGAAGCCGGCGCTGCCGGTCGTGACACGCGCGGTCTTTATCGTTTTCATCAATTTAATAAAGTCGAACAATATGTATTCTGCAAACCAGAAGACAGCGACAAAATGCATGAATTTTTGTTAAACAACCTGTGCGAAATTATGGAAGATTTGGAATTACCATATCGTGTAATTGCAAATTCTACCGGCGACATGGGATTCAACAAAGTCAAAATGAATGATGTCGAAGCATGGTTTCCATCTGAAAATACTTATCGCGAATTGGGTTCTTGTTCAACCATAGGTCAATTTCAGGCACGCAGAACAAATACCAGATATCGTAAAAACGCATCTGGTGAAGTTGATTTTGTTGCAACATTAAACAATACTGGGATTGCAGTGCCACGTGCTTTGGTGCCAATAATGGAAAATCATCAAAATGCAGATGGCTCGGTCAACATACCGAAAAAACTGCAACCATTGATGGGTGGCAGAACAAAAATTGGCGGTAAACACTAAGAAAACCGCTGTATACAAAAAAATGCCCAAACGGGCATTTTTTTATGATATAATAAAAAAACGCAAAAAATGTTGAAAATACAAAATTTTAGTTTACCCTATAAGGTTGCTGAAAACATATAAACACAAAGGCATACAGATGAAAATTCGTAATATTGCGATTATCGCACACGTTGACCATGGTAAAACAACTTTGGTTGATAACATGTTGAAACAGGCTGGGACATTTCGTGAAAACGAACATGTCGAAGACCGCGTTATGGATAGTGGCGATATTGAGCGTGAACGTGGAATTACTATTTCTGCAAAACCAACTTCGATTCAATGGGGCGAATATAAAATCAATATCGTGGATACCCCGGGACACGCTGATTTTGGTGGCGAAGTAGAACGTATTTTATCTATGGTGGATGGTGTGGTTTTATTGGTGGACAGTGCCGAAGGGCCATTGCCACAAACTAAATTCGTGTTGTCCAAGGCATTAAAATTAAATCTGCGCCCTATTGTGTGTATAAATAAAATTGATCGTGGCGATGCCAGACCGGAAGAAGTTTTAACAGAAACTTTTGATTTGTTTGATAAACTGGGGGCAACAGATTCACAACTTGATTTTCCATATTTGTATGCATGCGGTCGTGATGGTTGGGCGATTCGTGATTTGAAAGATATTGATAACCCAAACAAAGATTTAACACCATTGTTCCAATTGATAGTGGATCATGTCCCTGCCCCAGATTGCAACGGAACCAGATGCCAAATTGATGCACCTTTCACTATGTTGGCAACGACACTAGAAGCAGACCCTTATGTTGGTCGTATTTTGACTGGAAAAATCGAATCGGGAACCGTTCGTGTTGGACAAAGTGTGAAAGCAATCAATATGCAGGGCGAATTTATTGAAAATGCCAAAATCACAAAGATTATTGAACACCAAGGTATAAACAAAGTATCACGTGATTCTGCATCTGCTGGCGACATCGTTGTTATTGCCGGTTTTTCCAAGGCAACCGTGGCAGATACATTATGCGATCCATCTGTGAACGAACCAATACCGGCTATGCCAATTGACCCACCAACATTGACCATGACATTCTTTGTGAACACATCACCTTTGGCTGGTAAATCTGGTAAAAAATTGACTTCCCGTATGATTGGTGAAAGATTATTCCGCGAAGCTGAAACAAACATCGCATTGAAAGTTTCACAAAGTGAAAACAACGAAGCATTCGAAGTTTCAGGTCGTGGCGAATTACAATTGGGTATTTTGATTGAAACTATGCGTCGTGAAGGTTTCGAATTGTCTGTATCACGCCCACGCGTTGTTATGCAGACAGATGAAAATGGTGAAAAACTGGAACCAATCGAAGAAGTCGTTATTGATGTAGATGATGAATTCAGCGGTGTTGTTATTGAAAAAATGACTAAACGCAAAGCAACAATAACAGAGATGAAACCATCAGGCATTGGCAAAACACGTATTGTATTTTCTGCACCATCACGCGGTTTGATTGGTTATTTATCTGAATTCAGAACTGATACACGTGGCACAGGTATTATGAATCGCGTGTTTGATTCTTATGGTCCATATCGTGGTCCAATCACTCAATACCGTCCAGGTGTTTTGGTTTCTATGGAAGCCGGCGCAACAACAACATACGCCTTGCACAATTTGGAACCACGTGGTGTTTTATTTGTTGGTCCACAGACCGAGGTTTACAGCGGTATGATTGTTGGCGAACATAGCAAAGAAAACGATATAGAGGTTAATCCTGTTCGTGGCAAACAACTAACAAATGTTCGTAGTGTAACTGCTGATGAAAAATTATTCTTGGCACCGCCACGCAAAATGTCTTTGGAAGAAGCGCTGTCTTATATCCAAGATGATGAATTGGTAGAGGTTACACCAGCGACTATCCGTCTGCGTAAAAAAGAATTAGATAGTGGCAAACGTAAAAAAGCATATCGTTATGCCGAAACAGATTAAAAACAAAAACGATATACAACTTAAAAACCGCTGTATTGGCGGTTTTTTATTATTCTTTTGCATAAACGAATAAAAACATATATAATATATAATATGCAAAACAAACAATCTAAACGCATAGCAGCAATAACCATGGCGCGGGACGATGAATTTTTTCTTTCCCGCTGGATTGCATATTATGGAAAACAATTTGGCACAAAAAATCTATATATTTTACTGGACGGAAACGACCAAAAAGTACCTGAAAATATTGGTGATGCACATATAACAAAATTGCCACATATTCCAATGTCACGTTCGTCTGGTGACAAATACAGAATAAACAAACTTTCTGAATTGGCGCACAAATTATTAAAACAATACGATATTGTAATTGGTTGTGATACTGACGAATTTTTGATTGTTGATCCAAAAACAAAACAGACATTATCAGAATATCTATCAAACAAAAAAATCTATACTTCTTTATCAGGGCTGGGTTTGGATATAGGCCAACATCTATCCAAAGAAAAAACATTGGATAAAAAGGCACCATTTTTGGAACAGCGCGAATATGCCCTGCTTTCTACACGTTATACAAAACCTGTTGTTATAACTAAACCTATTTTTTGGGGCAGCGGTTTTCACAGTATAAAACACCATAATTTTCACATTGATAAAACCTTGTATTTATTACACTTTGGCGCAATTGATATGAAGATGCTGGAACAAAAGGCACAAAAACGTGGTACTGATTGGTTGAATCATTTGAAAAGACGCGGTAATGGAACAATCAATTTAATAACAAATAAAAAACCAAAATCTGAAAAATGGTTAAATATTGTGCGTATTTTACAAACATATTGTCGTCCAATTTATGCACTTCGTAAACCCGCAATGTTCGGATTAAAACCTGTTATTAAGATACCAACAAGATTCAAGAAATCAGGGATATAATTTCCTTGGCAACTGTTTTACTATCAAAACGGTTTAATGATTTTGTTGATTTTTCAACCATCTTTTTCACATCAATATTTTTATTGTGAACATCTATCATACATTTTGCCAAATCTTCTGCATCACCAGGCTGAAAAAGCATACCACCATCGCCATTTAATAAAATCTCACGTGGGCCACATTTACAATCAGATGCAATATTTAATGTTCCAAGAATCGCAGATTCTATCAGCACAGTTGGCAAACCTTCGCTGAAACTGGATAAAATATTTGCACGCGCGTTCTTCATATAAACAAACGGATTTTTTGTTGAGCCAACAAAAACAATTTGTTTTGATGATTCCAGATTATTTGCATATTTTTTGTAATTATTTGCCTTGTTTCCATCACCAACAATGACTAATTTTATATTTGGTTTTTTGTTTAATAACCAAAACACATTAAAACCGTTTAATACTGTTATAATATCTTTATCTGCAGACAACCTTGATACACAGCAAAAATAATCCTCTTTTATTTTATTGAGTTTTGCATCTGTCATTTTTCTGATTGCGGCGATATCAAACGGATTATAAATTCGAATAAACTTACCACTTTGATTTGGATACATATCAACAATTTCGTTTATAAAGTCATCTGTCAAAGCAACAATTTTATCGTAATTATCACAATAATTTATACATTTATGTTTCAGAAATTCATCAACAGAAGAATGAAACCAGGCAATTTTACGACCTGATTTAATATGCTTGAACTCTTTATAAAAACCAAAACCATGATAATCAATAAACACATCAATATCTTGGAGTTTATGCATTCTACATACAAAACGTTTACAATTACGATATATATCACGCAATAGATGAATGAACAACCGCCACACAACAAAATGTGGTAATTTTGTTCCCAACCATTTACAAGGATAAAGTGAATAAACTTTGATTTCTGGATGTTTATCTAAATATTCACGATATATCGGAACAGATATATTTGCATAAGTAATCAAAGATATTTCAATATTTTGGTTCTTCAACAATTCGTCAAAAGTCCGAATTAAAACGGATTCAACACCGCCAATTTGCATATCGCGCAAACAAAAAGCCACCCGTATTTTTTTCATCTGTTGGCCCCGATGAATTCGTATATTTTATTGCGTAAATCATACCATTCATCTGGCACAGAATCAAAAATCCCCATTTTATTCATTTCAACAAACTCTGCACGTGCAGATTCTATCTCTTCTGGTAATTGCAAATATTTCAGTTTACGAAAAGCCCAATTCACAAAATACCACATAAACAAAGATTGCCATTTTTTCATTTGTTCTACGTCAGCCTGAGCTGCATATAATCTGTATGCCGCTTTTATCCCTGTACACAGACTTTTCATAATGCGTAATTGTTTTGCCGAAAGAACAATCCCACCAAAATTTGGTATGTAATAATATAGTGGTAATGGTGCAACTGTCACACGTGGACGCTTTAACATAATCATGGACCACCATGGGAAATCTTCAAATAAAATCCCCTTGATAAACGGCGTATCTTTAATCAAAGAAGTTTTATATAGATTCTTCCATACCTGACAATGTTTAATCAACCACTTACGATTTCGGTTAGTTCTATTATGCGTACGTTCAGTAGCATACTCAAACACATCATCTGTTGTTCGTGTTGCAATTTTATCAATATTATATCTTTTATTGATACCGAAAGGTTTTACATTATCTGTATCCATATGCAAGACATGGCGTACCATCAGCAATGGACGATAAATCCTGTCATATGTAAAGGAAACAATATCAGATTTATTGTTTTCTGCTAATTTATAAGCGATTTCCATTGTTTGCGGATGAATAAAATCATCACTGTCCAAAAACATTACATATTCAGATTTAACATATTTCATACCCGCGTTTCTGGCATCACTTAATCCACCATTTTCTTTGTGAACAACAATAAAACGTTTATCTGCTTTTGCATACTCTTCTGCAATTTTACCAGAATTATCAGGCGAGCCATCATCAACACAAATTGCAACCCAATCGGAAAAAGTTTGATTTTTTACAGAATCCAGACACCTGACTAGATATTTTTCTACATTATACATTGGAATAATTATAGATATCTTTGGCGTCATATTAAAATCCTTACATTTTATTTATCATAACATCTGCGAAAGAACCAGGAATCGGATTATCCGAACCACGATAGGTTGTTTTCTGAAAAAAAGCACCAGATGTCACATTATCAAATTTTTCTTGATTAAATGGTTCATCTTTATAAGCCCACCATAACGCATGCGTTGGATCTTGGGCAACATGTGGCATTTTATCAAAATACTTTTGTGCAGTTTTATTGCCAGTAACCAAAGTCTTGAATAATAACTGATGCATAAAATAATCAAATATATGATTTTCGTTCATCCAATAATCCAGTATCATTGCACGCCACGCAGCCAACAAATAAGCCCCCTTGCGTGCACGAATAAAACAATTTTGCATAAATGAATATGGCGAACCACCAATATCATAATTATTACCAGTTAAATAAACAAAGAAATCTTGCTCAATAATCCAATCTGGAATTGGTTCTGTCACAAAACAGGTTGAATCCAACCAAATACCACCATGTTCATAAAGCAATTCAACACGACAAATATCTGCAAAATGCGCGTGCCCTATTTTGCCATCTTTATATTTTTTTACTATTTGTTCTGGCAAAGAAATATAATCAAATACAGTATTTGCATCCAAAACAATCAATTCTTGTTTACAATGACGACGAACACTGCGATAACAAGCCTTTACCAGCGCAGGGGCTTTTTCTTCACCCTGCAACCAAATAGTAAATATTTTTTCATTTTCATCATCCTTGATCGGAGCGTCTTCTTTAATCAATCTTGATACAGGCAGATACCTTTGGAAATATTTCGTCACAATCTTTGCAGTTAAATCCGTTCTTTTTTTACGTCTTTCAACGCGTGTTTTCCAAAACGGATTCAAAATATGCCCGAACAAAATTATTTGGAACAAAGCAATTTTTCTTGCAATTTTCACGAAATCACCCCTTGTATTAAATTATTCAGAATCAACAACACTGTCTTCTTCTTCAATCGGCCCCGTTGTCATTTCTTCTGCAATTCCATTTGCCTTGGCCATGATTTTATCCAACAATTCTTTTTGGGCATCTTCATGATCTTTCAACCACTGACGCGCGTTTGCTTCACCTTGACCAATACGTTCATCGTTATAAGAATAAAAACTGCCTGCTTTTTCTATAAAGTTATATTTGACACCCATATCCAATATTTCGCTTATTCTGGAAATACCTTCGCCATACATAATCTTGAAATCAACAGTTCTGAATGGTGGCGCAACCTTGTTTTTAACAATCTTGACCCGGGTTTCATTACCAATAACATTTTCTTTGTCTTTTATCGCGCCAGTTCTGCGAATATCTAAACGCACAGAAGCATAGAATTTCAATGCATTTCCACCAGATGTTGTTTCAGGGCTACCAAACATAACACCGATTTTCATACGAATCTGGTTGATAAAAATCAACAATGTATTACTACGTGAAACACTGCCCGCCAATTTTTTTAATGACTGACTCATCAATCTGGCGGTTGTGCCCATATAAGTATCACCGATATTGCCTTCTAATTCAGCCTTTGGTACCAATGCCGCCACAGAATCAACCACAACAACATCCACTGCCCCAGATTTTATCAAAGTATCTGCGATTTCTAATGCTTGTTCACCAGAATCAGGTTGTGAAATAATTAAATTTGCAACATCTACACCCAATTTTCTGGCATATGACGGATCCAAAGCGTTTTCAGCATCAATATACGCACATGTTCCGCCTTTCTTTTGTGCTTCCGCCACCGCATGCAAAGCCAATGTTGTTTTACCAGAAGATTCAGGCCCGTATATTTCAACAATTCTGCCACGCGGATAACCACCAATTCCCAACGCGATGTCCAACCCCAAAGAACCGGACGATATTGCCTCTATATTCTGCTGAGAACCATCACCCATTTTCATGATAGCTTCTTTACCAAATTGTTTCTGAATTTGTGCCAACGCAGATTCTAATGCAGGATTTTTTGCAATTGGCGCCACTTTTTCAACTTCTTTTTTTGCCATATATTACCCCTTTACTTTTAGGGAAATAATACACAGAAAACCCACCTAATGCAAGGTGTATTTACATCAACGTTTTGACCATAAAACCAACGTAGACAAAACCCCAGCAACCGCAGTTATCAACCACACAGCAGATGTTGTTCCAAACAACGTGATGCACAAAGTCCCTAAAACAGGTGCAATAACACTGGGGAAATTCACACTTGTCCTGAAAACACCGTAATATCTTGCCTGTTGACGTTTAGGCATATAATTAAAGAACATTAAATCGTGTGCACTTTCCATAAATGCGCCAGATATTTGCCATAATATAAACACCGCTAACAAAGCATACCCTGTAATAAATGTAGCAATCACAGAAAAAGCCGCAAAAGACAGAAAACCCAACGCCAACCACAACCTGACACCATACTTCTTCATCCATTTACCAATAAACATATCTATTATTATATATGGCAAAATACCAATTGATAAAACAATACCCAAGGTTTCGTTTGAAAAACCATTTTCAATCACAACGATTGGCACATACAATAACCGAACTGAACGCAACGCATAAAAACCAAAGTTCACAAGATACGCGCGCAACATACCCGGTTTCTTGAAAAAAGAAATTGCATTGATACGCAAAGCCCTGAAAGTTTTACGAATATTGACGTGTTTCAATTTTTTATCTTTTTGCACAATACCAAAATGCTTGAAAAACAAAAGACCAGAAAAATAAATTATACCTGCACCTAAAAACGGCATTCTGTAATTACCGCCAAACCAACCAACAACTGTCATCGCCAACATTGGCGCAACCAAGGCACCAACATTATCCCACAAATGCAAACGCGCATTTAGTTTTTCCATACCAACAGTTTTGGAAAAATCAGCCATAAATAATGGCAACAGAACACTGACCAATGTTAATGCAGTTTGCGATGCATAATCCAAAACAATAAAAGTTTCTGGTTTTACAGAAAAACTCATCATGCAATAACACGCACCCAATGTCGCCATTGTTATATACAATAATCTTGTCTTGGTAAACCACCGTAAAATTTCGGCTGAAAAAAAGCCAACAAAAACCGCAAACAGCGCATAAACCGCTGCATAGACACCAACCGCAGCAGATGCCATTTCTTCATTAAAAAATATTTTGAATATACTTAATAATACCAGCGAATATACTGCATTAACTATGCCACTTGAAAAACCAGTAAACAACCCCAGATTCGTAAATGAAAATCCGGTAACATTTTTTCTGATTGCAAGATATTTATCTCTGGCCATTTTTTCTCTCTGCAAAAATATATCACAAATATCAAATCAAGAAAATAAGTTTTTATGTAAATCTTGATGTGTTCGCATGTGTCAAAGCAATCGCAATCGCATCACTTTCGTCTGCTGTTTTCGGATGCGCAGTTGGCAATAATATAGACAACATTTTATAAATCTGGTCTTTGTCAGCATGCCCGATTGACGTTAATGCTTTCTTGACCTTGTTCGGTTCGTATTCAAATACAGGAATATTTTTCACCGCCACCGCAGTAAT
Source organism: Alphaproteobacteria bacterium UBA1218 (assembly GCA_002309215.1). Lineage (GTDB taxonomy): Bacteria > Pseudomonadota > Alphaproteobacteria > Rs-D84 > Rs-D84 > Enterousia. The sequence continues at coordinate 28,735 of DBXG01000023.1, forward strand.
TGCGGCAGCACGCGCATGTCCCAATAACAAAGTCGTTTTACCGTTTTTATTTACAAAAATAACTTCGATACTGCATTCATTTGGTTGGAAAGTTTCACACAATTCAGAAACACCATTAAATATAAAAGCCAACCTTTCTGCCAAAGCAATCTTTGTTGGTGGCAATATTACACCACTGGCAATATATTTACGTTCACTACCTTGCACATCTATAATTGCCCAACCAGTATGTAAAAGTCCAGGGTCTATACCCAAAATTCGTTTCATATCATTTCCGTATTGTTATTTTCGATACAGCATCATACCCATAGTATTTGTTTATCTTTTGTTTACATTCATCAACCTTGTAAGACAATTCCAGCGCAAACGCAGGCGACACAGGTCGCAACACGATATTTAATCTGCTATCACGCGTCTTTTTAATCGCGACAACTTTGGAAATATTCGCAATTTCATTTCCAATAACATTCGCCCAATTTTCAGATAAATCTGCATCAGACGCACGAATACCAAAAGTATCCAACAACCCCCCAAAAGATGCAGCCAAAGTTTGCGGTCTGGATTTACGAATTATTAAATTACTTTTTTTATCTTGGTTTGACATAACTATACTCTTTCGGCATCAATATAAACATTTGCCCCTGGGCATGTTGACCATGCGCAACACGATATGCTTCATCGCCCGAGCCAAAGAATATATCTGCACGTATCCAACCCTTGATTGCGCCACCTGTATCTTGGGCAACCATTAAACGATTAAACGACCGTCCATCAGATAATGAAGTATTGATATACACAGGCAATCCTAATGTATACAGCGAATCGTCCATCGCAACACTGCGTATCTTTGACAATGGCGTTCCCAGTTTTCCAACAACGTGTTTCTGTTCCGCCTCGTAAAAATACACATAACGTGGGTTATTGTAAATAACTTCTTTGGCCAAAGTCGGATTTTGCTTCAAATGTGTCCATACCGCATCAGCAGAATAACCACCTTCGGGTTTTATACCTTTGGCTTGTAATTGTGCACCAATAGATTTAAAAGGCATATCATTCACAGCCGCAAAATTCAGTTTTACCATCTTGCCATCTTCCAATTTCAGCATACCACTACCCTGAATTTGCAGATTTTGCACATCAACAATGTTCGCCCAGTATAAAACACGCCCTATTTTTTTATTCACAATATCGCGCTTAGAAACACCTTTGTAATTAGCACCATTGATTGGTACCCCCATAATTGGTTCATTGCATTGTGCTGTTCTTTGACGGCAACCTTCTATGACTGGCGAATAATACCCTGTATAAGTTCCTGTTTTTCCGCCTTTTTCATTAAACACTTGATACGGTTGGAAATTTGATTCGAACCAAGCGCGCACAGTTGCAACATCAGCAGACGAACTGGGCAACATATTGCACTTTTCGCGCAACAATTCAGGATCTGGAATCACAGAACCAGAATATTGAATCTTGGCCTTGCACGTATTACGAAACGCCTGCAAAGCATATCGCACATCATCATCACGCCAGCCTGGCAAAGCAGAATATGACACCGCTTTCAGATTTGATGGTATTGTTGAATCGTCCCCAACATGCGTCGGCGCAGATAAATCGCACCCTGCCATCGCAAAAATCAGCCCGATTAAAGACAAAAAACGCACAATTTTATAAAATAACAACATTTTAATACTCCCCCACTTGTAAAAATGATTTCTTAATGCTATATTATCATAAAACCGAGGATAAAAAAAGGAGCAATCATGCCAAAGTTTAATATTATTTCACAATTCTTGAAAGACATCTCGTTCGAAAGCCCAAATGTCCCTGAATTATTTTTCAAGCAGGACAATGGTCAGGCAAAAATCGAAATCAACATTGATATAAACATCAAAGGTTCAGAAAACAATTTGTTTATGGTTGATTTGATTACTAAGGTTCACTCTAAATTGGAAAAAGACGACAAAACAATCTTTTTAATTGAATCCACTTATACGGGTATGGTCCAATACGAAGAAAAAGATGAAGAAGCCAAAAAGAAAACATTATTGATAGATGTTCCAACATTATTGTTCCCATCTGTTCGCGCGTTGGTGACAAGATTGACGGCAGAATCAGGCTTCCCAGCATTTACAATGCAACCTGTTGATTTTGCAGCATTATATGAACAAAGACAAAACGCAGCTGCAAATCAAAAACCTGCAAATCAGTAAAAAATATAATAACAAAACAAAAACCCTGATGACAATCAGGGTTTTTGTTTTGGTTATTTAACACATTACGCACAATTTTTTATAATAAAGTTCAGGTCTTCTATTGCTTTGTCCATATTCATCATCCCGTTTCCTATGGGATAATAAACTGGATATACATTATAATTTTTGCCAGCAATGATTCTTGGAAAACTTTGTTTTCTGCATTTTGATACTGAAATATTGTCATTTAACACAATGGAACTAACCTGATTTCCAAAAGTAATAATTGTTCTAGGGTTTATTATTTCTATCTCTTTGCACAATAAATCCAGATATTGCGACAAAACCAAATCCGACAACGGCCTGGCATCTATTTGAGTACACTTTCCAAGATTGGTTATAAAACACTTATGTTTTTCTATATCATCATATACTAAATCTGCAAACTCTTCATTCCAGTCTTTCGGTTTTCTGGACATAATGTCCATATACAGTTTTTCATCAAGCAACCCTATTCTATAAAATAATTTCCATATATTTTTAGTTCCAAGCCATGGTGATCTTCTGCCTTTCCAACTTGGGTCAGATACGACATTTGTACCTGTAGGATTCATAAACACAAAACAAAAATCTGGATTATTGGTGCACCCACCATTGTATATAGCGGTCAAGCCTTTCGCGCCATACTGTAATTGCAATTTATCATATTCAGAATCAAGGTCGTTAATGTTCATAATTATTGTTCCCACTTTCTCTAGCACAATAATAAAAAAGAAATGCTGTCGGCAAGCCCATGCATAAATTTACATAAACGTGCAGACAGCAAACAGATTTGTTGTTATAAATATTTATGCTGCGGCGGTAAATACTTTCTGAACATCATCATTGTCGTCCAGCGCATCTACCAACTTTTCGATTTTCGCGTATGCTTCATCGTCCAAATCCATTGGCATATTTGGCACCCATGTCAATTCAGCATTTTCTGGTTCGCCCAATTTATCAGCCAAAGCCTTCTGAATATTCATAAAGTTATCTGGCTTCGTTGTGATAATGAAACCCTCTTCGGATGATTCCAGATTATCTGCATCAACTTCCATAACCAATTCCATCATTTCGTCTTCGCTTTTACCAATACTGGCAGGATACATAATTTGACCAACATGCGAGAACATAAATACGACCGAGCCCTCTTCCCCCATATTACCGCCATTTTTGGCAAAAATATTACGAATTTCTGGTACTGTTCTGCGTGGATTATCAGTCAAAGCCTCTACAATCACAGGAACTGCGTTTGGGCCATAACCTTCGTATCTTACTGCAACAAAGTTATCTGTATTTGAACCAGATGCCTTTTCAATTGCGCGTTTAATATTATCATTTGGCATAGAACTTTTGCGTGCCTGCAAAATAGCCAAACGCAATCTGGGGTTATTGTCTGGGTTTTTATCACCCAATTTTGCCGCCATAGTTATTTCACGTGCCAGTTTTGTAAACAAACCGCTACGCGCTGCATCAACCAATCCCTTTTTATGTTGGATGTTGTGCCATTTACTGTGTCCACTCATATTTGACCTTTTGATTATTTTAGATTAAAATTACCCTAAAAGGATAACAAATGATTGGCAAATTGCAAGGTGTAATTGATTATATAGGCGATGGATATGTTATTTTGATGGCTGGCAACGTTGGCTACAAGGTGTATACACCGGAATTCCTGACACCAAAGGCAACTGTATCATTATGGATTGAAACAATTGTCCGCGAAGATTCGATTCGTTTATTTGGGTTTTCAACCCTCGCTGCCCAAAACCTGTTTAACCAATTAACAACTGTATCTGGTGTTGGGCCAAAGGTTGCGTTGGCAATCATGGGCACGATTAAGACTGAAACATTGATGTCTGCAATTGCAACTGGGGACGCAAAAACAATCGCGACAGCCCCAGGGGTTGGTAAAAAAGTTGCTGAAAAAATCATTGTCGAATTAAAGAATAAAATGGGTGGTTCCAATTTTGATTTTGGGACTGACAGTGGTGTCTTGCCTGATTTGCTGTCTGCATTGGAATCTTTGGGTTATCGCCGTATGGATATTGTTGATATGGCACAAAAATTGGTATCCAATAATCCAGATGCAGACGTCGCAAAACTGGTCCCAATTGCATTAAAAGAAATAAGTGGTAATAAATAATGAATAATTGTGAAACAATTTTTGCGCTGTCCAGCGCACATGGCAAAGCCGGTGTGGCAGTTATCAGAATCAGCGGAAATGATTTGGGTTCTTTATTCGAACGCATAATAAATAAAAACGAACACACACCGCGTCATGCTTATTATACAAACTTACATGATGATAATGGCGATTTAATTGATAACTGTATCGCAATTTATTTCAATGCCCCCTATTCTTTTACTGGCGAAGATGTAATTGAAATATATTCACATGGCGCACCCGCAGTTATAAATAAAATCTTTGATTGGTTGCGTTCTAAAAAATGCAGAATTGCAGAACGTGGCGAGTTTTCAAGACGCGCTTTTTATAACAACAAAATGGATTTGACTGACGTTGATGGTTTGATTGCTTTGCTGGACGCACAAACAGATAAACAGCGTCAATCCGCATTACGTTCTATGACTGGCGCTGATTCCAAGATATATAATAATTGGCGCAATCAAATGATTGAAATATCTGCGTATGCAGCGGCTATCTTGGATTATAGCGAAGATGATTTACCAAAAAATCTGGATACAAAAATCATAGATAAAACAAAAAATCTGTTATCAGAACTGAACAACGCGGTTGATGGTTTTCGTGGAACGCGCGCTCTGCGTAATGGTTTCAATATTGTTTTGGTTGGTGAAACAAATGTCGGCAAATCGTCCATATTTAACAAATTGGTTGGTTCCAATCGTGCGATAGTTTCTGACATAGCAGGCACAACACGCGATGTAGTATCCCAACAGATAGAGGTTGATGGTTATCTGGTCAATCTGTCCGATACAGCAGGAATCCGGGAAGCAACCGATACAATTGAAAAAATTGGAATTGAACGCACGCATAATGAAATTGAAAATTCTGACTTGGTTATACATGTATATAACGAAGTACCAAAACAAATAAATAATGACGAAATCACAGTTATAAACAAATCAGATTTAATCAAAAACAAAACAAATAAAAACGTTATTTATACATCTGTGAAAACAAATGACGGTTTTGATAAACTGATGACTGCAATCAAAGATAAAATGCATGAATTGATGGCTGGCGCTGAATCGCGTGTTGCAATAAACGAAAGAACATTTGAATTATTAACAAATGCTATAAACGAATTAAATATTGCAACGAATAAATACAGCGGAAATTATGATATATTTGCTGAACACATACGACACGCCGCAGACTTTATTGGTAAAATACTTGGCATAATAACAACCAGCGAAATCGCCGATGCAACATTTTCCAGATTATGTTTAGGGAAATAGAAAATATCAAAATTGATTCAGTTTTTTTATTTGCGGTCTGTTGATTTGTAATCCTTATATGTAAACTCATCAGTATATCTTATCCTCTTAAAATCTGTTTGAAAAATAGAAAAGCCTGGAGATTTTGTACCCTTAGTCATAAAACCACCATCTTTTATATATTGTTGCATCGCATTTCTCCAACCAAGATCTTCGTTATAATTACGTGTTTGTTTAGAAATATCGAGACTAATATAATGCAAGCCTTCATTCTGACTATCTGATTCTATATATCTGTTAAGGACAATCGTATACGATTCGCTAATATTTTTCAATTTGTCATCTATATACACTTCTAAAAAAGACCTATCTGTATCATCAAAACAACTTATATAATACTCTTCATAGCCATCTGGATACAAACACGTATGTTCCATGTGGTCTCGTCGCTCTTTTACTCTTTCTTTTTCACTTGAATCTTTTGCTTTATACGTTCCGCCGTTGCATGCATCTGATTCTAAATATTCGCCCCTATCAAGCCAAATCTGTTCTGCCCCTGGTTTAATTTCGCCGTCCGGCTGTATTTTTCGACCTGTTTCTTTACTTTTCTTTTTAATATCTTCAAAAAAATAGTTTTTATAATCGTCAAACACTTTTTGTGCCAAACGATTATTGTATTTTACGATTTTTTGTTCTTTGGTATCGTTTTTGGTTGCCTCTACCAATTCAGAATCTATTTGCATCATTCTGGCTTCTATAACTGGCAATAAATGTTCTATAAATTCTTCATATTTTATCAAAGGCGAAAAAGTAGAATCTTGTTTCAATTTGTTATACGTATCATCATATCCATCACCATAACAAAAATATGGTGTGGTTATCATTAACAACAAGACCAACAAATGCTTTATTTGCATATAAAACCAATCTTTATTTCTAAATTCTATTATAGCATATTATCATTATCTGCACAAACAAAAAACCGGCAAATGCCGGCTTTTTAGTTTACTCTTTTCTGTCCGGATACATGCCGTCTATCAAATTCTGACGAACGATGTGATGTTTTACCTTTTGCGTACTGGTCACTGGCAAATCTTCAGTCGTCATCGCAAAGTGTGTCACCCATTTATACGATGCGATTTTCTTGTTCGCAGATGCTACTTCTTGGGACAACTTGTCCATTGTCATTTCTGGCGCGACCTGGAATACGGCATATGTGACAGTTTTATCCTTGACCTTGTGTTCAAACACAGCAACATTTTTCACACCGTCTATTTCCATATATAATGCTTCTAATTCGTCTGGATACACATTTTTACCAGAATCCAAAACGATAACCTGTTTCTTACGCCCTGCAAAATGCAATTCACCGTTTTTATCCATAAATACCATATCGCCAGTATTAAAGAATCCGCGATCATCAAAAACTTCTGCATTAACAGTTGGATTGTTCAGGTATCCACCAAACACCTGATGCCCACGCAACCATAAAACACCAACACCATTTTCATCTTTATCACGAATTTCACATTCGTTATTTGATGTTGGTCCACCAACAGAATAAGCCAATCTTTTGCTGGTCGGTTTTGATATACAAATTGGTCCCACAGTTTCAGTTAAACCATATCCCTGAATAAATGCCAAACCAAGCGATTCATAGAAGTTTTCAACCTCTGGCTTGGTCGCTGCGCCACCTGCAATCAGCAATCTGGCACGACCACCAAATATCTCTAACAACGGCTCTTGAACTTTACGAACAAAGAAAGACAAACCCATATCCTGTAAAGTTTTTTGGTTGTTCAGAATAAACGATGCAACACGCCATTTTTTCTGTGCCTTCATATTATCCATAATTTTGTTACGGAATAATTCCCATATACGCGGAACCGCAGGTATAACATGTGGCTTAAACGTCTTGAAATCGTCCAAAATATATTTTGGATTGATTGTCGGCTGTAATACCAAACCACCACCAAAATGTATTGTTGCCAGAATACCAATTGAAAAACCAAATATATGATACAACGGCAAAAAGCCATACATAATATCCCCAGAATGATAATATTCAGACATATCTTCCAAAGAATTCGCACACTCAATCAAATTGAAATGTGTTAACGGGACAACCTTTGGCGTTCCTGTCGAACCAGATGTAAAAGACATCAAAGCAACATCTGTGGTCTCAGACGGGAAAGCGCGCAAATCATAATCTATGTCACCATCTTTTCTGGTTATATCAAAGAAGGTAAACTTATCTGTTTTATAAAAAAATGAAGGTTCGGCACAAACGAATTTGCACCCTGCTATCTCTGTCATATTATCATATTCAAATGGTGTCAGATTTGTATCCAACATCAAAACCGTTCCACCCAAATACCATATTGCAAACAGAGTCAAAGGAAACTGAGGCAAATTATGTGATAATATACCAACAATATCACCTGCTTTGACGCCCGCATCACGCAAAGTTGCCGCGCGCGCGCGCACCTGGGTCACAAATTGTGAATAAGTCACACCTTCGCGAACCAAGAAAAGATTTTCAGGCCATTGATTTGCTGCATTTTCCAATTTTTGATACATATTCATATTGTGCCAACCTTTTATTTCTTTATTTATTCATGTCTGTCTGGATATTTTCCGTCAATCAACCATTGACGAACAACATGATGCTTGATTTTTTGTGTACTTGTCACAGGTAAATCTTCCGTTGTCATTGCAAAATGTGTCACCCATTTATATGAAGCAACTTTTTTGTTCTTTTCTGCAACAGCCGCAGCCAATTTTTCCATTGTCATACCGTCTTCCACAGAAAACACACCGTATGCAACAGTTTTACCTTTGACTTCGTGTTCAAACACAGCGACATTTTTAACACCCGGGATTTCGATAAACAAGCCTTCCAATTCATCTGGATATACATTTTTACCAGAATCCAAAACGATAACTTGTTTTTTACGACCTGCAAAATGATATTCGCCATTTTTATCAATAGAAACCAAGTCACCGGTACAGAAGAAACCGTTTTTATCAAAGCATTCTTTGTTAGCTTCTTCATTATTCAGATAACCGCCAAATACTTGATCACCACGAACCCATAACATACCGATACCATTTTCATCAGTATTACGGATTTCACAGCAACTGCCACCCAATGGTGCGCCAAATGCAAACGGAACACGTTTTTTAACAGGTTTAGAGCAACAGATTGGCCCAACGGTTTCTGTCATACCATAACCCTGAACAAAAGCGATGCCCAATTTATTATAGAAGTTTTCAACTTCTGGTTTGGTCGCCGCACCACCTGCAACCATACAGCGAACTTTTCCGCCAAACACAGAACGAATTTGGTCCAGCACTTTATCAACTAATTTTCCAAGACCGATTACACGCAAGGTTTTTTGATGATTCATGATGAAAGACACCAAGCCCCATTTCTTTTTAGCCTTGATACCATCAATAATTTTTTTGCGGAAAATCTCGAACAATTTTGGAACTGCAGGAATAATCTGTGGTTTATATGTAGCAAAATCTTGCAAAATCGCATTTGGATTGATTGTTGGTTGCAATAAAATGCTCATTCCAAAATGCATAGGCGCCAAGAAACCAACTGCAAACCCAAAAACATGATACAAAGGCAAGAAAGCATACATTGTTTCGCCATGACGCAAAAACATACTCAAAGTCTCTAAACCTTCTGAACAAGAAACCAAGTTTTTATGTGTCAAAGGAACAATTTTTGGTGTTCCTGTGGAACCAGATGTAAACGACAATGTCGCAATATCATCATCTTTCAGTTTATGTTGTTTAACTTCTGCGCCTTCTTTATCTTTGGTTTCAATATCAAAGAACTCGAAATTTTTGGTTTTATAAAAGAAAGATTTTTCAGCCACAACCATTTTGCAGTCTGTCAATTTGGTCATATTATCGTATTCTTCTGGCGTCAGATTTGTATCCAATAACAACACCCTGCCACCCAAATACCAAATCGCAAATAAACTATAAATAAATTGTGGCAAATTGTGAGATAACACACCAACAGTATCGCCAGCCTTGACCCCAGCGTTTGCCAAAGATGCAGCACGCGCCTTGATATATTTTGGCAAATCACCAAAAGTAATATTTTCACGTACCAAGAAAAGCATATTGCCATTTTTCTTGATATTTTGTTCTAACAAATCATACATTGTCATTTTATTTGTCCTTTGTTTATATATCACGAACACCATGTCTATCTAGACATCAAAATAAAGCATTTACAAATACATTCATTATCTTGACTTAAATGTTCTTAACATAAAATCCTTGTTGTTTTTATATTGGACAAGGGGTATTATAGTATTACAAAACAAAGATTGCAAATATGAAAATACTTACATTAAATATAAACTCTATACGCGCCCATATTGAAAGTTTTATGGATATATTGAAAACTGGCGAATACGACACAATTTTGGTTCAAGAATTAAAGGTTGAAAACGCCAATTTTCCATATAATTTACTGGACGATTTCGGGTATAATATAAAGGTGTTCGGTCAAAAATCTTGGAATGGAGTCGCTGTTTTTTCTAAATATTCAATTGAAGATACTATTCTGGGTATGCCAAATTATCCCGATATAAATGCCAGATTTTTAGAATGTGTTATTGATGGCCGTATCAGAATCATAAATGTATATATGCCAAATGGCGATTGTATCGAATCGCCAAAGTTTCCATATAAACTGGATTGGATGAAGGCTTTTACAAAATATATCGAACAATATATTGATTCCGAAGAACCGGTTATAATTGGTGGCGATTATAATGTTGCAATCACAGATAAAGATATTTGGAACCCTAAAAACTATATTGGTTCTTCCATTTCTGCACCTGCTGCACGTGAAATTATGCAACAATGGTTAAATATGGGCTGGGCTGACACATGGCGCCACTTACATCCTGATGAAATCGGCTACACCTGGTATGGCTATCGTGGACGGGATACCGTTGGCAATAATCAGGGGTTAAGATTGGACTATTTTCTATGTAATAAAACTGCTATAAAAATGGTTAAGAGCTGTGAAATAGATATGTCACCACGCTTGGCAGAAAAACCAACCGACCACTGCGGGCTAATGGTTGATATAAAAAACTAATCTCTGATTCTGGCTAAATCATCCCATTCATGATATTTTTCGCCGACAGATTCGCGGTATTCATATTCTGCGACAGTATTTCCGCTGTATTGCCCGAATAGTTCTTTGACTTTCTGAACAGTATTATCAATCATTTCTTGTGCAACAGAATCAGAATATTCTAACAAATCTAAATCACCATTTTTCAATTGTAAAAACTGTAAAATCGGCGTCATAGACACATCTGTCATTTTAACAGGGAATCCCCCAGATTGCATTATATATCCCTCCAAAGGCAATTGTGGCATAGTTCCGTCTAGCAGTTGTTTTTTTGTTGGTGCACTGCCTGTCTTTATATCCATCACTGTGCCGTCCCAGATTACATCAGCACGTGCACGAACATTACGCCCTGCTATACGCACAGAACCTGCGACTTCCTTGGTTCCACCAGGTTTAAGATGTTCTTCTATGAATGGTGCAATTTCACAAAATCTTTTGTGCCAAAAATAAAATAAAATCGAATTTTTATCCAAAATTTGTTTTGCCCGTAAATCCATTTCACGAATTAAAACTTCAGCATCAAATGTTTTTGCGTTTTCTATCGTTTCATGAACCAGATTTCCAAAATTACGCGCATCCGGCAAAATCCAATAATCGTCGATTGGGCGCAATCTTAAAATATGTCGTGCATAAAAAGCGTATGGATTATGTATCAATAATTCAAGTTCTGTCACATAAACATCAGTCCTGTCAATCGGTGGCGTTGGCGCAGAATAATCCAAAGGTTTTGATTCAATATCATCGCGTTTCCGCACAGATTCTAAAATGTCTTTGCCGTCTTTTATATCCCCAACCGCCACACGCACACGCGATAAAAATCTGGATTCTGTTGTTAGATTTCCACCTGCTTGTTTGCTACGCAACCAATACACTTCTGCCCCACAAGATAAATTCATAAAATCAAGTGCCATCAAAGAAACCTTACGATTCGGGGATGGCAAGCCAATCTTGTTTGCTATCGCGCGTGGCAACCAAGCATTTTCGTAGCCAATAGATGGAAACATACCTTCGTTTAAACCAGTCAATATAACAACATCAGCGGTTTGCATACGCGATTCAATTGTTCCCAAAACACACACATGACAATCGTATGAAACGTTTGGTCGAATCGAAACTGTACCAATCGCATCTGCAATAAAAGCACGTGCATCATGAATATCCAACGCTATACCATTAGCACACAAAATATCGGACAAATTTTTTATCGCCATCCAAACTGGAACATCTGCCTCATTATCTGTATTAAACACTGGTTGAAAAACATTTTTATCTTTTTCATCAACAAAACCGACCAACATATTGAAAATATTATAATCAGCCTTGGCATACAAAGTTTCATATTCAGACTGATTATTTTCAATCCAAAAATCAAATAAATTCAGAATCACACGCCCAACATCAGTCATATTTCCAGATATACCAGACGAAAAATCTGCGTTTATATTTAATCGTGCCATTTCAGATTTTATTCTTTGATTTCCTGCTGCATCAGGCGTAATAATTAAAACAGATTTATTGTCCAATACAGCGCGTTTTGCGATGTTGGCCGCAACAGAGGCCTCTTCACTTTCACGCGCGCATTCTATTAAAACACAATTATTTAATGTATCTGAACAATATTGACCCATATTCCCAAATGCAATATTCATAATATCCATACAATCACTATTTCCAACATCTATTGTTTCAACATCATCAACAGACAAACCAATACGTTCTAGAAACTTATATTCTGAATTATATGGATTCGTGTCCAATATAAAATCTTCTGATGCCCCAGATATACGACCAGATAAAATTATTTTCCCATTTTTTCGTTTTGCAACCTCTGCCATTAAATCTGCCGTAGCCGGCACAGATGCAGTAGAACCACACACCACAACCAATTCATAATTATCTAATTTTTTTATCCACGAACGGATATCATGATTGCGTTTAGCACTGACGGTTAGTTTATCTGTTGGCAGTTGTTTCAATATATCTAATATTCTTGCTTTGTTTTGGAAATGCGTTGCATACTTATCGTCTATCAATGATGCCCAATTTATATCACAAATACTTACACCTTCGTTTTCCAAATAATCTTGCATACGGACGAAATCGTGGGCTATGGGCAATGCAGTCGATATATTAACAACATTTGCGTCCATCGATAACAGTTTAGATAATATTACTACGCGTTCTTGGTTTGATATTGTATCTGGGGCATATTCTTCATCATCAACATCTTCTGGACCAGACCCCAAAGGCACTAAAAGTGGTAAAATCACAGCATGACCAACTTTATCAACAATCATACGTTCAATGCTGCGTACAGCACGTCTGCTGGGTAAAAAAATTAAAACACGTGAAAAATCGTCACCATATTGCGAAATCATATTCCACAATGCGTCCAGCATATATACCGGATTAGAAACATTAAAAACATTATTATTTGATGCCAATAATATTCCTTATATCTTCCAAACCGTATTTCTTTTCTGCAGACGTTTCCAACACTTGTTCCACCATTGCAGGATGATTTTCGTGTGATATAATTGTCTGAGATTTTTCACGCACCCGCTTGTCTTTTTTCGTATAAACAATCTGATAGCAAATGCCGCTGTTATCACAAAAAGCCATTAAATCCAAATCTGAATCTTTAACCCCAATACGCGAATCAATCAATATAAACAAACGACGCAATTGAGAACGATTTAATAAATATTCTTCCAGCCTGTTCAACCAACGCAAAGCCTCTTCCTTAGACACACGTGCATAGCCGTATCCCGGTAAATCAACAATCATAATTCTGTCATCAACATTAAATAAATTCAGACTTTGTGTGCGCCCTGGTGTATTAGATGTTCGTGCCACAGGTTGTGCAACAATCGCATTTATGAGTGACGACTTACCAACATTACTGCGCCCAACAAAAGCATATTCAGAAAACTGCGTATTCGGCAGAGATTCTACTGTTTCAAAAGAACCAACAAATTTTATCATTATTTATTCACCAATTTTTTATACGCTTCTTTTTTTGATATACCTGCCCGCGCAGCCAATGATGCAGCCGCAGATTTTGTTGACCCAGATACAATATCATTAACAATTTCGCTGATTTCTTCATCAGACATTTTTTTATCTGGCGCAGGCGCAACCACGATAACTATTTCACCGCGCGGTGCTTCAATATTCACCAAATCAGCCGGATAGCCAATTATTGTTTCTTCATAAATCTTTGTGATTTCACGCACAATCGCAATTTGACGCTCTGGCATAACCGACGCTAAAACTTTTATTGTGTTTATAACCCGATTCGGACTTTCATAATAAATAATTGTATGACGAATTTTGTTATCTTCGCGTACTTTCTTTTCATCAAAGAAACCGCAAAAAGTAAATCTATCTGTCGGAAAGCCAGATAAAACCAGCGCAGATATTACAGCAGTCGCCCCAGGCACAACGAACACATCAACCCCTGCCCCACGCGCAGCACGCACCAAACGAAACCCCGGGTCGCTGATACCAGGCATACCCGCATCACTAACTGTCGCAATCGACATACCGTCTTGAATTTTTTGCACCAAAGAATCAACAATATTTTTTTCGTTATGTTCATGACAAGACACAACCTTGGTCTTGATGTCAAAATGCTTGGCTAACTTTGCAAACACGCGCGTATCTTCGGCTGCAATTAAATCAACAGAACGTAAAACTTCTATCGCACGTGGCGACATATCAGATAAATTTCCAATTGGTGTTCCAACAACATAAAGCCCTGATTGCATTTTGTATCCTTTTATAGTAGAATAATACCATATAAAAAATAGGTTTTTCAATGCATATGAATAAATTTTTGTTTTTTATCGGTGTTTCGCTTACCTTAGCAGGCTGTGGCGGCACTAAATCAGGTCATTGGTATGGCGAATACGATGAATCGGCTGTATCTATGCCACAGAATGTTCGCGATGCATATCTGCAATCTACATCACTTTATGGTTCAGACGACGGGGGTCGCAACGCAAATATCGCCGTATTATTGCCTATGACCGGCGAATCAAAGGCAACTGGAAACGACATAAAAACATCTATTGAAACAGCGTTTTTACAAAAAACAAAACCAAACGTAAAAATATCTTTCTATGATTTATCTGGCGACAAAATGAAACGCAATACAATTTTGCAAAATGTTGTTGCCACAAATCCAGACATAATTATCGGACCATTATTCGCAGACGACACAAAAACTCTGCGCGATATTAAACCAACCCGTATGCCAGTACTGTCATTTACTTCTGATGTATTGTCATTGGGCAACGGGGTCATGACTATGAATATCGTCCCAAGCCAGAGCATTGAAACCATTGTTCAACAAATGCAAACAGACGGGGCACAAAATATAATTGTACTGGCGCCAAATAATACATCTGGCAAAGTGATGGCATCTGTCGCAAATCAAACCACGGATTTATACAATATAAATATCAATGGCCTGTTCTATTATGATTCTGGAAATTCAGATTCTATCAAAGATGTTGCAATGCGTGCCTCGATGCATAACACCAGAAAGGCAGTGAACACACGCGCACGTGAAATATTGTCCGACATTTTGACCAAGGAAAAAAATATCCCAAGCAACACCAGATATAGTTTATATAAACAATTGGAAAAGATTTCACGAAATGAAACCACTGGAAAACTGCCGTATGACGCGATTTTATTCCTGGGCGACGGCGAAGATTCCAAGGCTTTGATATCCTTCTTGCGCTATTATGGCGTTGGCAATCGTGATGTCGCATTATACGGAACAACATTGTGGCAGCATTCGGATATTGCATCTGATTTCGCACTGAGTGGTGCTAAATACGCAACCTTGCCTGAAATATCCGAAGAATTCGATAATATGTACACATTGGTTGCTGGTAAAAAACCTGATTATTTGGCTGCATTTGGATATGACGCGACTAATCTAGCACTTGGTATGTTATATTCTTCTAAATCAGAAACAGCATATTTATTGGACCCCAGCGGTTATATCGGTTCAAACGGTGTCTTTCGTATTCAGCCGTCTGGCGAATCGGAACATGCTTTGCGTATAATGTCACTAAACGGTTCCGGAACACCAAATATATTCCAAGAAGCACCAACAAACTTCCTGAAACCGCTGTATAGCGTTCATATTTCTGAATTACAATCTGTCCCTGAAAAACCAATTGCAACAAAAGGGATAAACCCTGGCGATTACATAACAATACCTGAAAATCTGCGTAAAAAAGCAGAATATAAAACAAAACCGTTAGGTGCAAATTATATATCTGAAACCCAAGAAATTGCGGACAACAACGAACCAATTCAGATTTATGCATCTGACGATGATGAAACAATATCAAACCCTGAATGGTCGCCTGTAAAATTGGACCATGTATCTCGTGAATATATAGATAGTATAGAGGTATCAGAATAAACACTTGCGTTTATAAAAAAATAAGATATAATCAGGTGGCCTAAAGAATTATAGCGAGCATAGTTCAAAGGCTAGAATGCAAGCCTTCCAAGCTTGAAATGAGGGTTCGATTCCCTCTGCTCGCACCACGGATTTTGGTTATCGCGTGCAAAAGCACACGATTATAAAAATCCAGTGTCACGCCGTAGCAACCTGTTATTGGCGAAGGCGGACAAAAAATAAAAAGTTTCGGGCGCGCGCCGGAGTCGGAGAGCCGGGGCAGACTGTAAATCTGTTGTCTTTGACTGAGGTGGTTCGACTCCACCCGCTCCCACCACGAAAAATTGTTAGCCCGCACAAAAAAGTGCGGGCTTAAAATTTTTCAGTGCCGCGCCGTAGCATTTGTTCAAGACAAAAGAAAACAATTCACAATTAGCGGCGTAGGCGGGCAAAATAATACTTATATTCGCCACGATTGACGCGCAGCCGGCACAAATTGCCGTGCGAGCGAGTCCACCCGCCCCCTATTTTTCCTATCATCGAATAATCTTACTTCTTAACACATGATTTAATTATCATGTACAATATTATCATATTGAATATCAAAGTGATAATGTTAAATAACACTATCTGAAATGAATGTAGGTATACACCATAAAGAATCCAAAAAATCAAACCTATGCAATATATGATATACATATACAAAGACAAACCTGATACATTTTTTGTAACAATAGATTTTATTGCCTGTGGTAAAAACGCAAGAGTTGTGCACATACCAGATAAATAACCTATGATTTCGCCCCAAAAACTGTTCATAAAAGCTCCATTTAACTTATACTAATTGTTATTCATTGTAATATACAAACACCAAAGAAACCGTCGCACAGGCGGTTTTTATTTACATCTGTTCATTCGCCCAAGCTTTCAATTCTGCCCCAGACACATCTGTCGAAAAACGTTTACCGGTTAAAACCTTTGCACCTGGCGCCAAAGCCTGTATATTTGCGGCCGCTTCATCAGTATTTGGCGTGCTACCTGACGTAGCAAAAGGAATAATTGTTTTTCCATCAAAATTATAACTGCCGATGAATGTATTTATTATGGCTGGTTCACGCCCCCACCAAATTGGAAAACCGACAAATACAGTTTTATATTGTGCAAAATCTTTTATGTTCGACGCAATCGCAGGTCTGGAATCTTTATCAGCCATTTCAATTGAAGAACGACTTTTATCATTACGCCAATTCAAATCATCAGCCGTATAAATTTGTTCTGGTTCGATTGCAAACAAATCAGCATCTATTTCTTTTGCTAATTTTTCCGCCACAGATTTGGTATTCCCAGTGGCACTGAAATACGCAACCAGCACCCTATCCGATTTTGTTGTATGTGTCCGCACAACCGCAAAAACACCAAGAACTGCAATAATCACAGCCAATACATATAATAAACTTTTCATTTTATTTCTCCTTTTGCTTCCACACATTATATCATAAAAAACCCGTCAATTCGACGAGTTTTTTATTTTGATCTTATATCTCGCATTTGTTTAATAAACTTTATCGAACGGCTACGCATATCTTTTGCAACATTATCAGGGATACCAAAATGCTTAACATTTTCATATATTTTAACATCTGCCTGAATATCATCAACAAAGGACACATCTTTTGGCATTTGCGAGTTAAATTTTTCACACCACTTTTTGACATAAGCCACAGGAGAAATTATATCTTTGGAACCGATAAAAAAACGAACCCCTGTGTTTCCCAAAAGATTTTTCTTGCTCATCGCCTTTGCATGATTTGCATAAAAATCTTTTATCAACGCTTTTGTCGCCGGTCTTATAGGCACCTTTAACATTTTCAATGTCAAACCAGGCACCAGTTTTAACAAACAAGACCAAGGCTTAAATTTATCTATCACAAACGGAGACATCAACGCCATCGATTCGGGTAAGATAATATTTTGTTCCAAAGCCATCAAAGAAACAATCGCACCATAACTATTTGCTGCTATGGCAATATGTTTGGTATCAACCTTATCAGATAAAGTCAAAGCATAATCCCAAACTGTTTTCAAATCTTTGATACCCGAAGAAAAATTGACATCTTCTATATTTCCTTCGCTTTTATTTTGTTTTTCACCATGCCCCATAAAATTAAATTGCAAGGTAGAAAAACCTGCATCTTGATAATCCGCAGCCAACTTTTGCTGGGTATCTTTATCCATATGAGAATGCAAACCAGTCACGATGATAACCAATTGATGATGCGCATTCACATGTTGTGGATGAACGAGCCTCAATCTGATACGCCGTTTTTCTTCTGAAACTTGTAACCAGAATTCTGTTTTACTCATAATCTGCATTACCAAAACTGTATTTTTATCTGACTTCTTGATTTGTTTTACTTTTATTTGACACAGACTGTTCAATTTTAGCAACCAAATCTTCTTCGTTTTTTCCATATACGCTGTATCTTGTATTGCCCATTGGCTGAGCCATACAACCAACCAATTGATAGTTGATATCATAAACCTCATATACAAACCAAGTCTGATCCGTGACAGTCTTTACATGTAAAAACTTTTTATGTTGTATAGAATTCATTTTATTGTCTCTTTGTTTGTCCAAACCTTTACAAGTATAGCACCACGTTTTTTTGCGTCAAGACGTTTGTTGAGACACAACGCACAATTATCCTTGTATTTTATTCATTGTATTGATAATATTCCTATTAAGAGCACAAAATGTATAGAATACCATTTCTTATTGGGCAAATATTATCTTATTTTGTTCCCGGAACCCATGCCAGACGACGGGTTCGCGGTATGGTGAATCGATTTTTCTTCTATATACCGATTGCATGTTTTACCAAAAAAATATATGGCGTAAAAGCAAAACGAATTCGCTTTGTTCGTCAAATCAACATGAACCGTGCAACCTTTGTTGTAAACAACAGATACTATGTAAAAATATTCCGCAACGTGTCTATAAGCAGATTATATGCATATAAATATCTTTTGGATTTTATCAGACCACGTCTTGATATGCATATTCCAAAAATTTTCATCGCAAAACATATTTCTATGTATGTAGCAGACACCCTGCCCGGCACAATTCTTTGTAATTGCGATAAAT
Organism: Alphaproteobacteria bacterium UBA1218; assembly: GCA_002309215.1. GTDB lineage: Bacteria > Pseudomonadota > Alphaproteobacteria > Rs-D84 > Rs-D84 > Enterousia. The sequence continues at coordinate 48,129 of DBXG01000023.1, forward strand.
CACAAGTCTTAAAACACGAAAGAAAGATAAAATCCCAGGTTATAAATATGATAAATGCACTGAAAGCAATTCGCCCACAAACAATACTAAATTACGAAATGTTCACTGTTGAGTTGCAACCTCAACACATTCAACCAAAAGTAAAAGTAAATAAGAACTCGGTATTGGCCCACAATGATTTGAACGCAAGCAATATACTGCTAGATGATAAATTTAATGTTATCAGCATTATCGATTGGGATTCTTTGTCTATTGTCCAGAATCCTGATGCAGACATTGAAAGTTTTGAACGATTATGGTCAATCTATAAACAATCAAACAAGTAAATCATATTTGTGAAATGAACCAAGGATACAAAGATGTATAAGTTTTCTGTTTTACGCCAAGTTTCAGCAACCATAGCAGGCTTATTTGGTACGACACGTGAATCACGCAGATTGAAACGCGATAAAATTAAATTCCATGGTCTGATTGAAACGGTTGGTCAAAACAGATTACCACGTGAAAAATATGCAAAACGTATCCCGATATCTTTTTGTTTTGATGCGCGCGGTTGTAAGTTAGCAGCGGTATCAATAAAATCTTTGCTGGACGCATCACATGGACGCTGTGATTATGATATTTATTGCGTTGTGACTGATGATGTTGATAAGTCATTACAAAACATAATAACAAACATAGTTGATGATTCGGAATCCAAGGTTTATTTCTTGAACGGCAATAATGATTTTGATAAATCTTATCGTGCAAAATGGCCGATTGCAGTATGGTACAGATTAATGTTGCCAAAATTATTACCGAACATTGACAAGATTATATATGCAGATATTGATATAATATTCTGTAATGATTTGATTGATGTATATGAATTAGACATGGGGACAAATATTGTTGCAGGCGTTCCAACACAAAAAAACGGATATATAAACTCTGGCTTTTTGGTTATGGATTTGGCAAAGATTCGCGCAGAAAAAGTTTATGAAAAATGGATAAAAGCTTCCCAATCTGAAAAATACGAAAACCCAGACCAAGATTGCCTGAACTATACACTTGAAAACCGTAAATTATTTTTACCAGTGAAATATAATTTTCAGGCACGCCTGGGTTCACGAATATTCCAAATGTATTCTGAAATAGAACTTGATGACTTGAAACATAATTTGGTAGTAATGCACTATTCTAATTATATCAAACCATGGAGCAATATCAGCGCACGCCCAATATATTCAGAAATATGGTGGAATACCGCCCATAAAACAGGTCTGTTTGAATAATCATTATTCCAAAACATCATCCAAACAATGCTCTCTTGCCAAGAGTGGTATAAGTTCCCCGCCCAAAGTCAAGTTCTCCCTGTATGATGGGAACTTGCTCTCGAACTAGACTGATACTAGTTCCCCACCCGTGGCGGGGTGGATTGTGACGCAGTCACAAGACGGGGCGGGTATTCCGGTGTGTTCGTAATGCCGAACGTCTGGAACAGAAATTATTTGCCCCCTCCCCGCCATTCTGGCCCTCCCCTCCGTTGGAGGGGAATTAAAATCGATCAATAATAAAAAATCTGCACATAGCAAAGAAAGACTTTTTAACATTTTGCAAAATAATATTTTGTTTGTGTGCCTTTTTATGATATAATATCAATAAACTTAAATGTAGGAGTCCACAAATGAAAGCACAATTTTTGATTATTTTCGGCGTATTCTTTGGCTTTGTATCGATTGCAAATGCTGCGCTGGTTGTAAAAAACGATACCATGGCCAAAAATGAAGCATACGAAGAATTGACCCTGGAAGATGCGCGTACAATCCAAACATTGGAAAACGATATTCGTATCTTGGATTCAGAAATTAAAAAGTGTGAAAAATCAAAGAAAGGTTGGATTGCTGGCACAGTAATTGGTAGTGCTGGCGTTGCTGCAACTGGTATCGCTGCGATTGTTCAAGGTGTTCAAATCAGCAAAGCAAAAGACCAAAAGAAAGCGCTTGAAAAAGAAACAAAAGAATTGAAAGCAAAAAACGAAAAAAATAAATAAAGTTTGATTAACCATAGGTTCTTTTTATGAAAAAAGCATTTATATCCAGTTTGATAATGTCATTTACGTGTATCGCATGTTATGCCCAGCATCCACGTATTACGCAATTAATTGCTGAAAAGCAGGCCAAGATGGAAAAATTGGAAAAGTGCCAGGGAACAACCAAAAGTCTGAAGATTGCTGGTATATCAACATTGGGTATAACTGCTGTTGGTGTTGGCGCCAATATTGCAGAGGCTGTAGTTCTAAATAACGCCAAGGAAGATGTTGCCAAGGCAAAAAAAGCACGCGATGACGAACAAAAGAAGAAAAATGAACGTGAAGCCGCAGAAAAGAAAAGACAAGAAGAAGAAAGACAAAGATTGGAAGAAGAAAGAAAAAGACAAGAATGCGACAGTAGAAACGCTGTGTATGTCAATGGTGTTTGCGGTGGATGTAAAGACGGTTATATCGCAGATACAAGTGGTAATTGTGTAGAAAAACCGAAACCAGATGAACAACAAGGCGATGGCGATAAGCAGGAGGATAAAAAATCTGGCGAAAACGAAAATGTCAAACCAAGTGCACCTAAAAAAGTTCCGGCCCAGGAAAGTGTTATAGATGTTGATTTTGATCAAATTGTAAAGTATTCACAATTGAAAACAGGAATCACAAATAAAATCAAGACCGATTATGAATGCGAAGGTAATACAGACCCAGAATGGGTATTTGGGTTTACTTGGAAAACAACGTGTGGTGGCAAAACATACAATATCGCATTCCGTGGCGTAGATTGTGAAATCCAAGGCAGAGAATTCCAAGATGGCAAATGTATAGAAAACGCAGATTTACCGAAAAACGAATGTGAACAGTATGGTACAATGCAAGGTAACATTTGTGTCTGGGCAGAAACCGTAGAAATTGGAGATGAAGACATCAAAAGACATATTTTCGATACATTGAAAAATGATTATGGTTTTACAAACGTATCTGAGCAATCTAAATCTGAAACGGCATACATATTTAGCGCAAAAACACCAGAAAAAAATGTTCTTTTAACACTTCAGTTCAATGTAAAGTGTCAAAATGAAAAACAAAAAGTAGATACAAATAGCAATAATTGTGTTGATGCAGATAAAGTGACTGCGAAACCGGCAGATAGTAAGCCAAAGGCAGTTGCAGGTGATTTTGTTGAAACACTTTGCAAAAATAATGGAGGAACATTCAATGATAAAAGCCTTGTATGTACTAATCTAAAGGTTAACACATTGGCAAAATATAACGAAATAGTAAATCAGCTGAAAAACAACAATTTTAGATGCATAGAAGACAAAATGACTTCTTGTAATGATGGTAAACACGTGGTGGACATTGAACGTGATGGTGAAACAATGTTTGGGTATATTTGTAGAGAAAGCGGTTGGCACTATGATGCTGGTCGTAAAACCTGTTATGTTGGTGGTAGTGTAAATACTCCTGCAAAACCAACGACTGCAAAAGATTGGCTTGCACAAAAAGCAAAAGCAGAATTTGATGGCAGAGGTTGTTCTTCAGAAAAATTTGAAGTTACTGATACATATACTGCGATTAAATGTAATAATGGATTTTCGCTTGCTTATTCATACAAAAACTTAACCTGTGGAGAGAACGAAGTCTTGAGGGGCTTGAGAGAGGAGGCGCAGTGTGTAGAATGCGCAGATGACGAATGGGTTAAAGATGGCGAGTGTAAACCAGTAAGATGTAAAGATTATGTGTATACAGTCGTAAAGAATCATGATTGCTATTGGAAGGCTGGCAGGTTCACCATCACTGATTTGGAAGACGGAAGAGTTAAAGATAAAAGTGAGGCACGAGACTGGATAAACAAATGGTTTACCAAAGCTCTTAATCAGCGGAGCGCCATGGCAACTGAGTTTAACTGTAAGGTTACTGAAGCAAATTATGTTATTGGTAAAGATGTTGTTGAATGTAGCCTTGGTAATACAACATTTGAATTTAAGATTCAGAACATAAGTGGTGCAAGTGTCGGTGATAAACTCTGATTCAATATTTACAAAGTTCTAACAAATCCCCGTTGTACGGGGATTTTTTTCAATTCCCACCTGATACTGGTTCGCTCGACATTACGTGTCTATGCGTATACCGTAACGACTACGAGTAAGTGAAAACGAACAAGGCGAAGTTTGAATATTAAGGAGTGCCACGCAGGGCGAAGCCCGAGTGATTTCGCTACACTTCGTTTGCAAAATCTACTTGTATTCCCCACCCGAAGTCTCGACGTAGCGATAGCGAAGACGGACGTGGCGGGGTGGATTGTGACGCAGTCACAAGACGGGGCGGGTATTCTGGTGTGTGCGTAATAACGAATGTCTGGAACAATAACAATTTGAACCCTCCCCGTCCTGCGGGCCCTCCCCTCCAATGGAGGTGAACTTGCTCTCAAACTAGACTGATACTAGTTCCCCGCCTGGGGCGGGGGGGACCGCTTGCGGTGGGGAGGGTTGTGTTTTTAATATTGAACAAAACATATTTTCAACATAAAATTAAAATTATGTACGGTTATAATAAACAACTTAAAGGTTTAGCACGTGCCAATCGTAATGCTGGCAATTTAGCCGAAGTATTACTTTGGCATGAATTACAACGTTGTAAACTTGGGGTCAGGTTCACTCGACAGAAACCTATTGGAAATTATATTGCTGATTTTTATTGTCGTGAAAAGAAATTGGTTATCGAAATAGACGGTTGGTCACATGACAATAAATACGAATATGATAAAACACGCGATGAATATATGAAATCTTTGGGGATACATGTATTAAGAATATCAGACAAAGATACAAGAAAAGATATGGCAAATGTCTTGATATGGATAAAGCATAACATAGACACAATATAAAATACAACCCTCCCCGTCGCTTCGCGCCACCCCGCCTCAGGCGGGGAACTTACTCTCGAACTAGGTTGAGATAAATATTCTATTTCATTGGTGGAAAGCAATTATCCGAATCGTTTGGGCAACAAACCATCCAACCACCGCCTGCATCAGTATAAACCTCCCCTTCGCAACAGCCATGTTTATCGGGTTTATTACCACTGGGGCATGTCACAAAGAAACTGTGCCAATTCGCAACAAAAAAATGTGTGCTGTATCCAAATGCCCAACCAACCAACACTGCAATAACGATGAACAGCCATGTATTATCTTTCGTCTTTTTCATTATACCCCCCTATTCTTCTATGATTTTTTCCAATTGAATTATAAAATCAATAGCTGGATTGGTCAATTTCTTTGCTTTTTCCAACATTCTGGCTGCTTCATTTTGCATTTGCAGACGTTTATATGTTTCAACCATTTCTGTTGCTTCGCGCCTGTCATCCAATCTATCTTGATTCAAAGCACGTGCAACTTCCAAATCTTTTCGTGCCAATTCTTTGTACGCATCAGTATTTGCTTTGCAACCCCTGTCTGCTAAATTAGCATAAATCTTTGCACGATTTATGTAATCTTGGGCATCGTTTGATACGTCAAAATTCATATTACCCAATCTTTGCAACCATATTGCCTCAATCCTTTCACATGGAATATCTTGTGGCTTCATATTATTATGCTGTGGTATAAATTTTTTTGGTTGCCCAGGTTTTATACGCTTGAAATTTCTGTTATTACAATTTTCAGAAAATATTTCATTTAATTGTCTTAACAAGTCTGGATTATTATTTTCTGCCGCATTGATAATTTGATTTGATATTTGCTGACATTGTGCCATGGACATAGTTGAATTATTTACGCGTGATGTTCCATTTATAATAAAACCTATGCCGATACCAAATATCAAAATGCAAATCATACCGATTATGCCGTATATTTTGTATTTCAACACACTAGTATTTTGCTTTTTCATTTTTCTCTCCTTTGTTTACTATTTTTATTTAACAATTCCATCTTTGATTGTGATAATTCTGTCTGCGCGTTTAGCCAGATTCATATCATGCGTCACAAACAACAAAGACATATTATTCTTGCGAACCAAATCCAGTAATAAATCAAATACAGAAACCGCATTTTCAGGATCCAAACTACCCGTAGGCTCGTCTGCCAATAATATTTCAGGGTTATTCGCCAAAGCGCGCGCTAATGCAGTTCTTTGCTGTTCGCCACCAGACATTTCACCTGGAAAATGACATGCACGATGCGAAACGTTTGCAGCCCGTAATAACTTCATAGCCCTGGCACATGCAACATCTGAATTCACCCCGTCCGCCAACATTGGCAATTCGACATTTTCAAGCGCTGTGAAATCAGATAATAAATTATGTTTTTGATACACAAAACCTATTTTTTTGCGACGCAACATAGTACGTGTTTCATCATTCATTTTATCAATAGGCAGACCGTTTATAAAAATATCCCCAGATGTTGGTTTGTCCAGCAAACCTATACATTGTAATAATGTAGATTTTCCAGAACCACTTTGCCCAACCAAAGCCACAATTTCACCACGATACAAATCAAAACTGCCACCACGCAATATCTTTAACGGCTGACCACCTTCGACAAAAGTCTTTTTAATATCACGAACGGATAACACAGCATCTTTCTTTGATATTTTTGATAAAGAATTCAATATACTCGCCATTTATTTTCCTTATTCATTTCGTAATGTTTCAACTGGATCTGTGTTTGCCGCCTTCCAAGCCGGATATAACGTAGCCAAGAAAGACAAAGCAATCGCAATAACCGCAATACTGATAACTGTTGATGGCACCAATTTAGATGGTAATTCAGATAATGAATACAATTCAGCAGGAAACAAATCACGTCCAGTCAAGAACTGGAAAAAATGGCGAATTTGTTCAATGTACACCGCCATAATAACACCCAGAACCGTCCCAAGAATCGCACCAATCAAACCAATGCTGGTTCCAGATAAAATAAATATTTTCATCATAGATTTACGTGACACACCAAATGTTCGCAACACTGCAATATCCTTGTTTTTATCCTTGACCAACATCACCAACGAAGAAATGATATTAAATGCAGCAACAATAACTATTAATAACAAAATCAAAAACATAACACTGGTTTCAACCTGCAAAGCCCCAACAAAACCACGATTCAAATCACGCCAATCACGAACAATGAAACCATCTGGCAATAAAGCTTTTAACGCATCAACAACAACCCCACTTTGTTCTGCATCAGTCAAAAACAAATCTATATGCGTCACACTGTTTTCTATGTTCAAATATTTTTGCGCAGTTTCAAGTGGCATAAATATATACCCTGAATCATATTCATGCATTCCAACAAAGAAAGACGACACAACAGGATACGCCATGATACGTGGCATAGTCCCAAACGGCGTAGCAGTCCCCGCCCCCGCAGAAATCAAAGACACTTTATCATCTTTGCTGACACGCAAATTACGCGACAAAACAGAACCTATGACTAATTCACCATCTTTGACCTTGTCCAAACTTTTACCATAAATCCGCGTTCCTGTTGCGGTTTTTGCAATTAAATCAGGCATACGAATACCACGAATCATTGCACCAGAATTATTCCCCTTGGCCGAAGCCATTATTTGACCTTCTGCAATTGGGACAATCGATGTTGTATATTTAGATACGACTGTATTTTGACGCATCTTGTCCATCAAGAAATCATAATCAGAAATCGTTCCTGCCTGATGATATACAACAACATGTCCGTTCATACCGATAATTCTGGACAACAAAGTTTCATGAAAACCACCCATCACAGACATCACAACTATCAAAGTTGCGACACCCAGCATTATACCAATCAAAGACACCCAAGAAACCACAGAACCAAATCCACGTTTCTTGGCTGCCATATATCTGAAAGCAATCTTTTTTTCCAATTTAGAAAACAACATTTTTTATCCCTATTGATTCAAGAAATCACGCAATTCATCACCTGATAACGGTGTCATTTGTTTAACACTATTATTTGCATCTATGATAGAAATTAACCGCGGAGACATGAACACAACCAATTCTGCAAACGGACTTATCAATGTTTCTGGTGTAGTCACAAAAGAATGTGTTGGTATACCAACAATTACATAGTTATCGCCAACATTTGATGGAATCTTGAAAGAAGACAATTCACCATTGCTGGTGCTAAGCACTATCTTCGCGTCAATCTTTTTTGTTTCTGCATAATTGCCGTATGTCCCTGTTGCGCCAATAATCAAATCTGTTTCCAGTCTGTCTTCCTTACCACATTGACCAATATCAAATCTTGATTGCCAGCCATTTGGTATCGCAAACGTCCCCTGGGAAATCAGAACGACATTAGCTTGCTGGGCCATAAACTCTTGCAAAGTTTTTGTGTTTATCTCTGGACTTACCACCAGCGCACGTCCAACAACCCCAGGTATAGACATACGAATATTCTTATCGCCAAATGCAGGCAACATATTCATCCAAATAATCGCATCATCTTTTTTCGGATAAACACGATAAACATCAATGTCCCACGCCAGAACATATTTCTTTGATGCAACATCAGATATAATTTTTGCAACTTCGCGTTCAGTCTGATAATCCCCTTCGAACACAACAGTTTTTTCTTGCCAGTTTACCAACAAATTACGAATATCTGCACCACGCATAGCATCCAACAGCGCCATTATCATAGTTTCATCTTTTGGCATTTTTATCAGCCACTTTCCATAACTCGTCAGACGAATTTCGCCAAACTCTGCATCATAAGAATAATAAACACGCCCCAACTTTGTCATCAATTCAATAGCATCCGCCAAAGCCCCAGATTTAATACCGCCACTAATTTTCTCAAAATTCGAGTTATCTTCCACCACAGAAATATCTGTTCCTTCAAGCAAGTTTTCCAATGCGTCCTTTACAGGAATCCTTTTGAAATCATAATCAGAAACTTGCAAGTCAGGCAATTTATCACCTGTATTCAAACGAACAATTTCTATTTTTTCTTCTGGAACCACAGACACGACACTTTGATGATTCCAATCAACAGTACACCTTTTTGGCAAATCCAGCGCAAACCGTTGTGCAGTATCTGTTGTCAAAGCCGCTTTTTTAGGAAAAATTGGCACAGAACGTTCATCGATAACAAAATTTTCAACCACGTTCACCATATCATAAGAAACAGGCTCTTGCTTTTTAACACAGCCAGCAAACAACATAGCCCCAATTCCAAGATATATTAAAACATTAGTTTTTATCTTATTTTGTGCCATTTTGTATCCTTTTTTCTTTCATATTTCCATTTATACTAAATATTCATAATTTTTTCAAACTCTTCCAAGGTCATTTCATGTACAGGTTTTTGATTTGGTGTCACTAAACTTTTGACACTTTCATATTGCTTCTCAAACAAATTCATCACAGAAGAAATATTCTTGTCAATTGTCACACCAGTTTTTTTCAATCCGTTACCGTATTCCACAATAAACTCCAGAACATCTGCCGCAAAAAAACGACCGACATAGTTTTCCATTGCAATTCCGCCTTTTGCCACACAAATTGCAGACAAAACACGCGTCATTTCATTATAAAAATTAGCCAATTTTACATAATTTTCAACTGATATTGCCATGATAATCCCCTGTCCTGTTTTTTACATTATAAAAACTATTGCCCCCCGAACGCAATTAAATTATAATATAAATTATGAGAATGAAAAAACTATTTTTATTTTTGGCTTTAACGGCCTGTGCATCTGCTAATCGTGGTTCGATTGATGATGCTACTATATTGAATTGGGAAAACGATGCTGTGACCACCGAACAATTTGTTCGCGACCATAAATCTTGTTTGGGAATTAAGAACAAGGATTACACCCCAAAATCCCGTCTTGCTAAATTGCTATCACCAAATCAGCATGATCAAATGCCTGACTGGGATGGCTTGTGGGTAACATTTCAATCTAATGAATACAAAGATGTTGGACAACGGGCATTGATGTCTGTGCCACCAAACACCGCATCTAAAACAATTGGATATTATCGTAAGTGTATGATGCAACGTGGTTATTTGTTGCGCGCAAAATAAAATAAAAGCATGTTGGCTATTGTGTAAAAATGTGATATAATGGTTGGCATGAAGAAATCCATATTCTTTTGGTTGTATTTTGTTGCGTCAATCATTTTGGCGACCTATTTTGCATGTCGCATTATAACCAGCCAAATGGGCCGCGGTCCCATATCGCTGGTAAAGCATATTCATATAACCAGTAATTCCCAAGATTTTAATCCAGACACAATTAAAATGGCGATTGGCATTTCTGGGGAAACAAAAATTCGCTCGATAGATTTGCACCAAACAAATAAACGCATATTAAGCGTCCCCGGAATAAAGAAATCTGCCACGCGCCGATTACCTAATGGCGACATAATTATAAAATCTGAAAAATACGATGTTGTTGCTATGTGGTCTGATGGTGTTTCTTGTTATCCGTTATCTTCTGACGGAACAAAGATAAACACACCATCCGATACTTGCAACGAAAACTCTTTAGTTTTTCGTGGTGAATTGCCAAATGATTTATCAGAAGTAATCGCCAGCGCATCTGTCCTGTCTGAATACATTGATTATTTAGATATGGTTGAATCAAGACGTTGGAATATACATACAAAAAACGGCATAACTATATACTTACCAGAAAATAATTTCACAGATGCAATCAACAAAATAAATGTATTAAATCAAGCGAATAAATTATTATCACGAAAACTGGATATTATTGATATGCGTGATAACACCAGAATCTTAGTAAAAACAAAAAAATGAATCTTATAAATTCGTCTTTTTTATGTCTGGATATTGGAACATATGGTGTTCGTGGTTTTGCACATTCTGTACGCAATGCGAAAATAATACAGTCTGCAACTCATTTTGTAAAAAACACAAATACTTTATTTGCTTTGAATTGTGTCATTGATGAATTGGAGCAACAATTACAAACACATTTTAATTCTGCTTTTGTGACTGGTAATTTTGGTGATGCAGATTTTCAGACTGTTTCTGACACACTGATTTGGCATGACGAACACAAAATAAACGAACAAGATTTACGCCGTCAAATTGCAAAAATAACACCGCCTGATGATTTTTACACAATGCATATTGTGCCTGTCTTCTATGGAACAAAGTCAATAAAAAACATCAGCAACACACCTGTTGGACACATCGATACAGAATTAAAATCTATTTTCAGTATAATTTCATACGAACAAAATAAAACTAAATATATTTCCGATATGATGCGCCGGTCGCATATTAAACCCGCTGGATTTTTCGATCCAACTTTTCTACACAATGCTATCTACAGAAAAACAAAAGAAAAAGTTTTACTCTTAGATTTGGGTCACGAATATACAACTGTATCAATCTGGACAGATCGTGGACCATTGTATTTCAATAAAATAAAATTTGGTCAAAACGATATAACAAACGCGCTTGCAACAGGATTAGACATCAGCACACCAGATGCAGACATATTAAAAATAGCAACTTCAAACGCTTTACCAAATGAAATGGACAGATTTACACCTGCTGATTCATCTGAAAAATTTGCACAATTTTCTCGCGCAGATGTAAATGAAATATTTGTTCCAAAACTAACACAATTAATAAATATTGTTTATGAACAATCAAAAAAATATATCGAACAATATGCGCCTGAAAAAATCATATTAACTGGTGGTGGGACCGCAATCGAAAATATCGACATATTTTTACAGCAAATGTTCAATTTGCCTGTTGATAACCAAACAGAAAGCGCAACAGTAAACGCATTATCTGAATATGTATGGGAATTAAATCTACCAAAACGCAACGCATACATACAAAAACAAATGAAACTGCAAAATACGCTCAAAAAAATTACGCGTTTATTCCATAAAAAGAAAATCATCAAAAAGAAAAAGTTTATTCCAATTATGCCCAGCACTTTATGTTTCAATATGAACGACATGTCAACGTATACGCTATTTGCGTCTGGCGGAATCTCTATGATACACGTTGATATAATGGACGGTTTATATGTCGAAAAAATCGCAGGCGGAATAAATGAATTGGCAAAAATAAGAACAAATACGAACGCCCATTTACATGTTCACCTGATGACAGAAAGCCCATCAATATGGGCACGCGATGCTATAAACGCTGGGGCAGATACAATTATAATATCAACAAACACATCTGGTGTTCGTGATGCCATAAATGTCATAAAAAATGCTGGCAAGCGTTGCGGAATTGCTGTGAATCCTGAAACATCAATTGATATAATTGTCCCAGTATTGAAAAATATTGATGAAGTTATGGTAATGGGCGTAAAACCTGGCGCAGCAGGTCAAACATTTGATGAAAATATTTTACAAAAAATACGAATACTGAACTACACACGCAAAAAACATGGATTAAAATATTTAATTAGTGTTGATGGTGGCATAAATCCTGAAACCGCCAAATTATGCTGGAATGCTGGCGCAGACTTATTGGTCAGCGGTTCTTATCTTGCACGTGCTCATGATTTTCCTTTGGCTGTGCAAAGTTTATTGAAGCACTAGTTTGCGCCCATCGCCATTTTGTGTAATATAAATATGAATTGTATTCGATGGTAAAATATCTTGTGCTATTTCCGGCCATTCTATCAAAGTAATGTCATTATCAACAGCATACGGCAAACCAATTTCTTCAAGTTCAGAAACGTCCCCTATTCTGTATAAATCAAAATGCGATATCCCATCATAATTTTGCACCAAAGTAAAAGTAGGACTTGGCACCACTGTATCTTCACCACGCAAAGTCTTGATTATTGTTCGCGCAATTTCTGATTTTCCCATTCCCAAATCACCATGCAAAGCCACAACAACAGGCGCATGTAAAGTTTTTGCAAAATCACGCGCAAAATCACGTGTTTCTTCCAAATTATTCAAGATAAAAGTTTTTATTTCCATTTTATTCCACCAATAATAAATCATCTTCTAACTTATGAATCGCATCACGCAATTCAGCAGCCTTTTCAAACTCAAGGTTTTCAGCATGTTTATGCATTTTCTGTGTCAAAGATTTAATCTCCTTGCGCAAAGATTGTGCATCCCATACACCGTCTTTATTATACACAAATTTTCTGGATTTGTCTGTTTTTTCTTGTGCTTCTTTTACTTCATCAAATACAGATTTTGATATTGTTTTTGGAACAATACCATGTTCTTGGTTATACTTTTCCTGCTTTTCACGACGACGTGCAGTTTCATCCAGCGCTTCACGCATAGAATCTGTAATCGTATCAGCATACAATATTACATGGCCATTTGCATTTCTGGCGGCACGACCAATCGTCTGAATCAAAGAACGTGTTGAGCGCAAAAAACCTTCTTTATCAGCATCCATTATTGCAACCAATTCACATTCTGGAACATCCAATCCTTCACGCAACAAATTGATTCCAACCAACACATCATATTTTCCAATACGCAAATCACGCAACAAATCTATACGTTCCAAAGTTTCTATATCAGAATGCAAATATCTGGCACGAACACCATTTTCAACAAAATAATCAGTCAATTGTTCCGCCATTTTTTTAGTCAAAGTTGTGACAATAGCTCGCCCTTTGGTTTTCTTGACTGTATCCAACAAATCATCAACCTGATGCTGTGTCGGACGCACTTCACAAATTGGATCTAACAAACCTGTCGGACGAATAACCTGCTCTGAAACAATACCACCAGACTGTTCCAATTCCCACTGGGCAGGTGTTGCAGAAACAAATATGGTTTGCGGACGCAAACTTTCCCATTCGTCAAAAGTCAATGGACGATTATCAACACAAGACGGCAAACGAAACCCATATTGCGCCAAAGTTTCTTTACGCGCCCTGTCCCCACGCGACATAGCACCAATTTGTGGGACAGTCACATGACTTTCATCTAAAAACAACAGCGCATTTTTTGGCAAATATTCAAACAAAGTTGGTGGTGGCTGCCCTGGCAAACGGCCCGTCAAATATCTGGAATAATTTTCAATACCGCGACATGTTCCTGTGGATTCCATCATTTCTATATCAAAATTGACGCGTTCACGTAATCTTTGTTCTTCCACATATTTCATATTTTCATGAAAATAATCTAGTCTTTCATCTAAATCCTTACGGATTTGATTTATCGCCTGCAACACAGACGGCATAGGTGTTGCATAATGTGTGTTTGGGTATATCGCGATTCTATCCAATTTATGTAATTTTGCACCCGTCAAAACATCTATTTCCCAGATTTCATCTATTTCATCACCAAAGAAAGAAACTTTCCACGCTCTATCCTGTGAATGTGATGGAAAAATATCAAGTGTATCACCACGCGCACGAAATTCACCACGTGCAAAACCCATTTCATTGCGTTTATATTGAATATCAACCAAAGCGCGCATAACATCTTTTTCGGATATTTTATCACCAACATTTAACACCAACTTCATTTTAGCGTATTGTTCCGGTGCCCCAATACCATAAATAGATGACACAGACGAAACAACAATAACATCTTTTTCTTCCATCATTGCACGCGTAGCACTGTGCCGCATACGATCCAATTGTTCGTTTATGGCCGCATCTTTATCTATGTATGTATCGGTTGTCGGAACATAGGCCTCGGGCTGATAATAATCATAAAAAGACACAAAATATTCAACATGGTTATGCGGAAAAAAAGATTTCATTTCAGTATATAATTGGGCAGCCAAAATCTTGTTCGGCGCCATAATAAGTGTCGGCCTGGATAATTCTGCAATAACATTGGCCATTGTGAATGTCTTACCAGAACCTGTCACACCTAATAACACCTGGGACTTTCTGCCATCTTTGACACCTGCTACCAATTCAGATATAGCAGTTGGCTGATCCCCCATTGGGGCATAATCAGATTCCAGCGAAAAAACACTTTTCTTTGTATTCATATTATTTTTCTATTCACAACCTTTAATATAATCTATTATAATGAAAATACAAGGAAAGAGAATGATGTCCATCAAACCAAGATACAAACGCAGAATATTATGGTCTTTGATATCTATTATCGGCCTGTTATTGTTGGCTGTGATTGTTTTGCCACCTATGATTCACCTAAATTCGTTAAAAACTAAGATACAAGATGCCATTTTTACCGAAACAGGTATGCGCACAACAATTCATGGCGATATAAACTTCAGTATGCTTGGCAAAACGACAATTATCACGCATGACATAACAATCCCTGATGGCTTTATTTCTTCGTTTCAGTTTTCAATTCCTTGGACAGATATATTCAATATAAAAAATGCTACCATATCTGAAGATATAACAATAAGTGGTGCATCTTTTATTCTGAAAAAAATCACACCATTTAATATGAACAAAAATATAATCGTAAAAGATTCCAGATTTACATTCTTGAACAAAGAATACGAAATTATTGATGGCAATTTTTCCAAGAATATGGTTTCTGCTCTGATCCGAACAGATCAACATAAATATGACATTACATCTATAGATAATAATTTTACAATTAAAAACAAAAATAATAATCTGAACCTTTATGGAAAATTATTACCTGACGGAACGGCAACTGCACACATAAGCATTATTGCCCAAGATATAAACAGATGGTTTGAATTTAAACACCCAAAAATCAAAGGCAGATTCCCGATTACTGCAAATATTAAATGGGATGGTGGATATGGAATTGACTTTTACGATATATCTGCAAATGGCGTAACTGGTTCAGCAGAACTTTTACCAAACGGATATAAAACAATAAAATTGCAATCTAAAAACGCGGACTATGATATGTCTTTTGCAATAAAAAATCCTGACATTTTCATTGATGCGCACTTTGATATGGATTTTTATGGAAAAATCAAATTTGCAAATTATAACTTTAAGCATTTGTATATAAATGTAATTGGAAAAGACAAAAGCATTGATATTGAAAAAATTATTGCAGATGATTTAACTATCCAAGGTGGGAACATAGACGAAAATGGCGCGCATAATTTGAATGTTTCTTTGTATGAAAATGGGATACCAACAAAATGTTTATTCAACGGAACACCAAACGATTGGTCCTGCAAAACATTTTCTTATGGCGATGAAATTTCTGGTGATATGACTTTAAGCAAAAATCACCTGATTGCAAATATATATTCCAATAAAAATATGTCAGACCTAGATTTAATCGTTAAATCTGCACACAAACTATCTGATACAGGAACTATAAAGTTTCAATTTGCAGATATGGCTGGAACATTAAGATTTACAAAAAAAGATTATTCTGTCCAATATGATTATGTGATGAATAAAAATCTAAATTGGGCTGATATAAAACTAAAGTTTTTGCCAGATTTTATGTTGAAAGAAAACGGTAATTTTGTTTGGCAAAATGACACTATGTTTTTCACACCAACATCTAAAACCTGGTCACTGGCAACAGATAAAAATACGTTTTATATAACAGGGAACAGTTTTAAACGTTGGTTGCCAAAACTTGATTTACAATCTGTGCAAGATTCATCTTATACAATCTCAGGCGATTATAGTAATAAAAATATATCAAACTTGAAAATTGAAGTTGCACAACAGGTATTCAATGGTTCTGTATCTGGAAAATCAATGACATTAAAAACAGATTTATTAAACTTGGATTCTTTTATATCACAAGATTATTTAAATAATTCCGAAGCGTTATCTTTCTTCACAGTTGCCCCAATTACAATACCTTTTGACATACCTGTAAACATCTCGTTATCAGCAGATTCTTTGATTTATAACGGACAAAAATACAATAATTTTGTTTATTCGTTAAAACCAAACACACAAACATTTTCTATCACAGATTCTAATCGTGGCAATATGCTTACAACAATCAAAAAACAGAATAACAATTATACAATCAATATAAAACTAAATAAATTTGTTGTTAATGCAAAGTTATTGCCAAACGATATGCCACTGAATATTTCTGATTCAGCAATAACAGCAGAAATAAAATTGAAAACATTCGGTAAAATCGCACACGATGTATTCGAAAACATAAATGGTACATTTGATTTATATTTTGATGGTGGAATCTTATACGGTTTGGGACTTGCAGATTTTTATGCCTCGGCAACAAACATTTCTACATTAAATGCAGAATATGTGTTGGCCAGCGCACTTGAAAACGGAATAACACCAATAAAAAATATGCGAATAATTGGGATTTATAACAGTGGCGACATAAAAACAACAAAACCAATATCACTTGCATTAAAACACACCGACGTTTTTGGTAATATGCAAATAGAAAACAAAAAAATGACCGCTGAATTGAAATTAATCTTACGTGGAACATCACCTGCATCTGAACCCATAGATTTAATAGTATATCCAAACAATACACGTAAATATTCACTATCTGCAATAATGATGTCTTTTGATCCTGAATATATGCGCAGTTTTATAAAATCACACAATCAATTTTAACCAACAAAAAGCCCTACATTTTGTAGGGCTTTGGATTTCAGTTTTTCTTTCTGATTTGTATATGAATATCACGCAATTGTTGTTCACTAACCTCATTCGGTGAACCCATTAACAAATCCTGACCGCGCTGATTGGCAGGGAAAGCAACGATTTCACGAACACTTTCGCCATCACCAAGGATTTCAGAAACCAATCTATCAATTCCAAACGCACATCCACCATGTGGTGGTGCACCATATTTGAAAGCAGTATAAAGCGCACTGAAGTTCTTTTCAACTGCTTCAATTGGATAACCAGCAATATCGAAACACTTTTTCATGACTTCTGGATTATAATTGCGTAATCCACCACTGCAAATTTCAAGACCATTTAACACCATATCAAATTGTGCCGCCTTGATAGAAAATGGGTCTTTCGTTGATAATTCTTCAAGTGTTGCCAGCGGATAAGAAAACGGATTATGCGTAAACATTGGCGCACCACCGCGTTCTTCATCTGGCTCAAAGAATGGGAAATTATCAACCCAACAAAATGCAAAATCGCGTTCATTAACCAAACCAAGGTCTGCACCAAGTTTGTTACGTAAACGACCAGCAGCCTTATTTGCATTATCAACATTATCACAAACAAAGAACAATGATGAATTATCGCCTGCAATTTCATGCAACTTTGCAATTCTGTCTGCATCAAGTTTTTTTGCCACAGGTCCCTTTGCTTCATCAGCAAAAACAATATAACCTAATCCACCAAGTCCCAATTCCTTAACAGCGTATTCGCCCAATTTATCAAACCAAGAACGTGGTTTATCAGCGCTGTTTGGTGCAGGTATCGCACGCACAACAGCACCGTTTTCAATTGCATTTGCAAAGATTCCAAAATCAGAACCGCGGAATATATCTGTGACATCAGATATCAAAATTGGATTACGCAAATCTGGTTTATCGCAACCGTATTTCAACATCGCATCATCAAAAGATATATGTGGAATTTCTGGATAAATATTTGCATCTGGTGCAAAAGTCCGAACCAATTCTGGAATAACCGCTTCGCCAACCGCCTGAATATCAGCCTGATCAACAAAAGACATTTCAATATCCAATTGGTAAAACTCCAGCAATCTGTCAGCACGCAAATCTTCATCACGAAAACATGGCGCAATCTGGAAATATCTATCGAACCCTGCAACCTGTAATAACTGCTTGAACATTTGTGGCGCCTGGGGCAAAGCATAAAATTTGCCATGATGCAAACGTGAAGGAACCAAGAAACATCTGGCGCCTTCTGGGCTATCCGCAGTCAATAGTGGGGTCTGGAATTCAGAAAAACCCATATCCCACATTTTATCACGCAACCATTTTATCATTTTGTTACGCATCAAAATACTGTGATGTAATTTTTCACGACGCAAATCCAAAAATCTGTATTGATAGCGTAATTCTTCACTGGTGTCTTCATCACCAAAAACCTGGAAAGGCAAAACTTCAGAATTAGTTAAAACCTCCCATTTTTCTGATTTAATTTCAATATGGCCTGTTGGTATTTTATCGTTTATCGCTTCTTTATCTCTGGCAACAACGGTTCCTGTAATTTTAATAACAGATTCAGAACGAATCTTTTCCAGATTTTCATCGCCCCCATCAAAAACACATTGTGTAATACCATAATTATCACGCAAATCAACGAATAACAAAGAACCATGATCACGCTTACGATGCACCCAGCCAGATAAAGTGACAGTTTCACCAACGTTTTTTTCAGTCAGTTCGCCACAAGTATGCGTTCTGTATTTTGATTTCAAAGACATCATTTTCAACACCCTTTTTTGTCCCCCATAGCTTCAGCGAAAGGGGATTGTTTTCGGTGCCATAAAAATTTGCTATACGGCACCAATTCCAATCTTAAATCTCACAGGGGCGCTAGATTTTTTCGCGCGGTGCCACCCTGCCTTATTACTTTTTGTTTTTCATATAACACTACCCGGTTGTCAGTCGTATCAACGCATTACATAAAAACCAACGATATGGACAGATTCTATACCGAAAATATCACAAATGCAAGAAATAAACCATTAATCAAATATTTTAATCAATATAATATACTCTGTTTGCTTTGCGTGGAATATTTGGAACATCGCCATTCGGATAACCCAAAATACAATAACCAATGCCTTCCCAATTACCAGTAATACCCAAGGATTTTAAAATTTCTTGATATTCTGGTTTTTGAAAAGTTTCTTTGGCACGACATATCCAACAACTACCAACACCCAAAGCATGTGCAGCCAACATTAAATTACCCATAACCAAAGAACCGTCATATACGTAATCAACAAAACCTTTATCTGCTACAACAACCAATACTACTGGCGCACCATAAAAAGGGTCTGCACCATCATATAAACCATCAAACTTAGCTTTTTCTGCTGATAATCTATCACGTAAATCTTTATTTGTTACGACTATAATTTTTACTTCTTGTTGATTCATACCACTAGCCGCACACAACCCAACATCAACAATTTGATTGATTTTCTCTTGTTCAACCATATCTGGCTTATACTTGCGTATACTACGCCTAGTCTTAATAGATTCTAAAACAGCATTCATCAAAAAAACCTTTGTGCAAACCTTTTGTCCCACTTCGTAAAAAGTGGTGCCCTAAGCAAGAATCGGACTTGCGACTCGTCCTTACCAAGGACGTGTTTTACCACTAGACTATTAGGGCAAGTGTGCCTATTATAAACCCCAGATTCTGAATAATCAAGCCCTAAACGCATCATGCACAGTATTTTCTATATCTACCTCACTACCATGCTTTCCACGCACAAAATGCGCCAAGTATTCGATATTGCCAGACCCACCCCTGATTGGCGATTTTGTTAAACCGACACAGCCAAAACCATGTTCCACAAAAGCACTAATAACATTTTGTATTACAGATTTATGCACTTCTGCATCACGAATTACACCACGATACCGCGCAGATATTTCTGGTCCACATTCAAACTGGGGTTTAATTAAACAAACAACATCTTGCAAATTTGGCAAAGTCGCCAATTTATCCAAAATTTTCGTCACAGAAATAAAAGAAACATCAATCGTTGCAATATCAATATTCGCAACCAAAGAATCGTCTATACAGCGGAAATCGGTCTGTTCGTGTAAATCTATCTTTGGGTTATCCCGCAAAGATTTGTGCATTTGATCTGTGCCTGTATCAACCGCAACAATATGTTCAACACCATGCTTTAATGCGACATCACAAAAGCCACCTGTCGAAGAACCAATGTCAACCACTTGTCGACCAGACATATCAATATGAAATTCTTTCAACGCGTGTTCTAATTTCAATCCACCACGTGAAACATACGGCATAACATCACCACGCACAGATAACAAGTCAACATCTTCAACAATAAAACTTGGCTTTGTAATTTGCTGTTCGCCATAAAATACGGCACCATCGCGTACTGCTTCTGCTGCACGAGTGCGCGATTCAAACAATCCAGCATTTACCAATGCGACATCAACCCTCATTTTAACAACCTTAATTCTTGCTTGTGTTCATCTGATACACGATATGATTCAAGCGACTTCTGAATTGTACGTTTACGTGTCCAACCATCAAGTTTTTGCAAATATGGCAATATACGTTCATATTGTTTAGCCAGTCCAGTTGCAAAATACCAAGCCCGCATCATATTTACATAATAATCGTCTGATTTTATATTTACAACAATATCAGCATACTTTTCATCAAAATCATCATCCAGCCAATATTGCATTAGAACTTTTATTCCAAAACGTACTGTATAAGTATGTTTTGATTTAATCCATTTATAAACATATTTAATTAAATCGTCTTTGTGTTTCTTGAATACCATGGGCGACAACTGGTCGCACGTTGCCCAATTATCAACATATGGCAAAAAACGTTCCGTTTCACGAATAACAACATCAAAATCACGCAGATACGATAATATAAAAGCATGTAATTGGTTTTCCTCGAAAAGCTTGTGCGGTAAATTACCAATAAAATCTTTTGCAAGCCCAGATTTAATCATATCTTTGGCCAAGTTTCGCAACAATGGTGTCCGAACCCCAATAAAAGAATCTTTTGGTACATTCGGTATAAGCCCAGAATTAAAATCTCTGTATACAGTATCCTGCAAAGCATATAAAGAATCTACAACAGATTTAAACACTTTCATCTTTACTATTCCAAATAAAGTATCATCTTAGTTTTTTAGATTATTACATTGAAGTTTTTTCAAGGCAAATAAAAAACACTTTATCGCATATCACTTTTCCAAATAGGATTTTTATGATACAATAACAGCAAATCCACTAAACCAAGTTGTTATAAAGAGGAAACAAAAATGATAGTTATATATTTTTTTATATATATCTTGCTAGTATTCTTGTTTATATTTGATATTTTTTTAGCGATAACTTTCATTGAATATAGATATTGTGCAGACATAAGACATCAACCACCCCTGGTATCAAGCGCCAGACATTTAAGGAGAAACACTATTGAACAAATTGTAAAGTATTACAACAAATCAAAAAATATCTGTGAAATTGGGTCTGGATTTGGTGGTTTGGCACGTGCAGTAGCAAAACAAACAAAGGCAAACGTTTATGCACTAGAAAACATGCCTTTTTCTGCATTTATATCAAAAACATGTGATTTATTATCTGGCTGCAAAAACAATCATACAATTTGGTGCGATGCATTTGAATATCTGGCCAAAACAAACAAAAAGTTTGATGTTGCAATTGCATATCTTGGTCCAACATCAACAGGTAAAATCCAAAAATACAAAAACAAAGTCCGAGTGTTGATATCATTGGCTTTTGAAATAAAAGACCTTGAACCAGCACGAGTTATTGATTTAAGCGAATACGGTTTTACCGTGTATAATAAAATAAAATATCCGCACAAGTTGTTTATTTATGAATTTAAATAATTCTATGGTACAATAAGGTAAAAAGGAAAAACAATGACAATGAAAGTTTTACGCAAAGGTGCACATTCAACCGTATTTATAGACGAAAATGAACCAGGAATTGTTATAAAAAAAGCGAACAATCCAGAAAATAGCAGTTATTTAAGTAAGCAACAATATGGATACGATGTAATAAATTCCATAAAAGCCCAAGGTAATGACATTGGTGTTATATTACCAGAACTTGTTGCAATAGATAACGAAGAAAAAACAGTTAAAGAAAAGATAATATCAGGGGAAACTTTTGATTCTGGCCAAGCAATAAACGAAAAATATTCTAGATTGTCTGCAAAACAAAAAGATTCTATTGCACAACAAATGGCAAGATTTTTGAACGCCATGCATTCCAGTTCAGAATGCAAACCGGCACAAGAATCCATAATCAATATGCAAAAAAGCGGCCCAGCAAATGCCGATGAAATTATCGCTAAATTCGGTGGGTATTTGCCTAAAAACATAACAAACAGATTGAAACAGGCCGAAGCATATTTACACGCATCAGACAAATCTGACGAATTTATTGTTATGACCCACAAAGACCTAAGAACATCAAATGTAATGTATGATGCAAACATGAATAAACTAGCAGTTATTGATTTTGAGCTAGCAGGATTAGACAATGTATATAATGATTTTATCGCTTCCGCACCAGGCAGTTCTATGCCTTGGGATTTTACCAAACGCGTAATTGATTTTTATAACCAAATACCAGACAAGAAATACCCAATAACGATAAACCCAGAAAAAGTACAAAATATGTTACTTTATGGGGTTATGCACGAATATGCACGCAACATAAGACCTAATGACAATACCCAAGAATACCTTGTTCCCCTGGTGACACGTTTAACAAACAAGTTGATGGATATAACTGGAATAGATATTGATAAAAAAGCATCATACAGACAAGCAATCAGAACAACACAAGACAAACAACGCCAAAAAAAACTTGAAAACACAAAAAATTATCCTATAATACGAGATGAAAGCCGATAATCCACTAACAATGGGGAGGCGGAAGAAGAACGGTTGCAAAGTGATTTGCACTTACTAGAACTTCCCGGGATTGCCCGTCACAGCAAGAGACTCTTTAATGGTATGGCGAATCCAGCGAGAGTTAAAAAGGCAACATTGGCGACAGTGTTGCGAAACAAGGTGGCACCACGTTGTGTCATGTATTCTGACAAAAAGATATGCATGATATTTTACGTCCTTGTGTTCTTATTAAGATAAATAACGAAACACAAAGGAGGTTAAAATGTCAATGATAAGAACGCATATCGCCGAAATTCTACAAAAGATTGGCGAAACAATAACAATCAAGGGTCACGCACAAACAATTCGCGAACAATCAAGTATTGCGTTTATTGTCCTGCGTGAAATAACCGGAACCGTTCAATGTGTCGTTGAAAAGGGTTCTGCTGCTTTTGATTTGGTAAAAGAAATCACAACAGAATCTGTTATATCTGTGACAGGTAAAGTTGTAGAAACGAAAAGCACAGAATCTGGATTTGAAATTCAGACATCTGAAATAAAAATTATATCCTTGGCAGAGGCAACACCGATACCTGTCACACAAAAAGGCAGCGTAGAAGTGACTCCTGAAAAATCGCAAGATTGGCGTTTTTTGTCGCTCCGTAGCCAACGTGGCGCAACGATAATGCGTGCATTATCTGCGATGACTGTTGGATATCATGAATACCTGATTAAACAAGGTTTCATTGAAATTCAAACACCCAAGATTATGGCAACACCATCAGAATCCAAGGCAGAATTATTCAAAATGGAATACTTTGGTCAAACTGCATACTTGGCACAATCACCACAATTATTCAAACAAATGGCGATTGCGTCTGGGCTTGAACGCGTGTTTGAGGTTGCCCCTGCTTTTCGTGCAGATAAATCTTTTACTACGCGTCACGCAACTGAATTCACATCTTTCGATGCAGAAATGGGATACATTGAAAGTTTTGATGAAGTTATGCACGAACTAGAAAGCGCGATTTCGTATATGCTGACATCCATCAAAAAGACATGTGGCAAGGAAATCGAAAAGTATTTTGGTATAACCGAATTCCAGTTGAAAAAGCCGATTCTGCGCATCACAATGGCAGAAGCCAAAGAAATCTTGCGCGAAATAGGCTGTGCATCTGAAGAGCCAGACATTACAACAGCCGAAGAAAAAGCACTTGGCGATTATGTCAAAGAAAAATATGGTTCTGATTTTGTATTCGTGACCGAATGGCCATGGGAATCACGCCCATTCTATCATAAAAAAGCGATAGACAAACACGGACATGAAATATCAGTATCTGCCGACTTACTTTACAAAGGCGTCGAAATTGTGACCTGCGCCCAACGCGAAGAATCCTATACAAAACTGTGTGAACAGTTAAAAGGCAAAGGATTACACCAAGAGGGCTTACAATGGTATTTGGATTGTTTCCGGTACGGCATGCCACCACATGGTGGTTGGGGCTTTGGTGGTGCAAGATTTATCAAGCAGTTGCTGGAATTGCCAACGATCAGAGAATCAACATTCCTGTTCCGCGGACCATCACGCTTGATGCCATAAAAACAAAAGACGTTCAGGCAAACCCCGAACGTCTTTTTATTCAATAACGGCAAGAAATATGATATAGTTAGCAATGACACAAAAAGGATTGGACATGCAAGTAGAATTAAAACCATTGCAGTTATCAGATGCTGATACTTTATATGAATTTTTTCAGAAACTACCTGCGTCAGAAAACAGCAAAAACAATCGTGCACACGGGTTATCACGTAAAGAGTTTACACAATGGGTTCAAAAAGAAATAGATTATTCACAGGGTAAAAATTTACGAGAAGGTTATGTTCCACGTACAACTTTCGTTATGTATGTAGATAATATACCTGTAGGTGTTAGTAATGTAAGACATTATCTGAATGAGAAGTTAGAAAAGTATGGCGGGCATATTGGTGTACATATTTTACCAGAATATCGCGGACGTGGTTATGGAAATATAATAATCATGGAAACATTACAGAAAGCAAAAGAAATGGGTATTAAACGCATATTGATATTCCATAATGATGATAATGTTCCAGCCTGGCGCGCATCGGAAAGAGTGGGGAGCAAATTAGATTCCATAAATATAATTGATGGGATAAAAGTGCGAAAATATGTATTTGACGCATCCAAATTGTAAAAACCTGTTTTCTAGTTTTATTTTTTGCCTTTATACAATTTTTCATAAATCTTTGTTTTTGGCAATTCACGAAAAGTCAAATACCAAGATTGCACGTGTTTATTTTTATTGGCTGATTCAATTCGTTTTTGCATATCTGACACAGTCTGGGGCACAGGCTCGATTACTGGTAATCCAGGTTCCCAATCAGCAGGCGTTGATACACCAAACGCATCATTTGTTTGCAAAGCAACCAAGACCCTTAATATCTCTGCAATATTGCGACCTGTGGTTTGTGGATAATATAAGATAGTCCTGATTATTCCTTTGGGGTCTATTATAAATACTGCACGCACAGTTTTAGTATCGGAAATATTTGGATGAATCATACCGTACAATTTTGCTATGCTTAAATCAATATCAGCAATCACAGGAAATGTGATTTCAACATTTTTATAATCTTGGAATTTTATATCATCATGTATAGAACGAAACCACGCCAGATGAGATGGCAAGCCGCCCACAGACAAGCCAATAATATCTGTATTTAATTTTCTAAAATCATTATACGCGGCCTGGAAAGCCAGAAATTCTGTGGTACACACAGGCGTAAAATCCATAGGATGCGAAAAGAAAACAACCCATCGCCCTGTATAATCGTCTGGAAATTTGATTTTCCCATTTGTAGTGATTGCGTTAAATTTTGGTGCAATATCACCAATCAATGGGAATGTTTCACATGTTGTTATTATGTTTTCTGACATAGAACCATAATACCAACAAATAGATAACTTTTTAATAAGACGGTTTTCTTAAAAAAGTTGCATTATACAGGCATTAAATATATAATTTATATAATTATAAAAGAGGATACAAAATGAGAAAAACTATTGTTGCGATTGGTGGCGGCGAGATAGGTAGAATCAAAGTCTATGACGATGGTCATACCGAACAAAAGCCAATTGAAACTATGTTAATTGATGAGAAGATAGTTAAATTAACCGGAAAAGACCATCCAACCTTGGTTTTTATCGGTGCTGCCTGCGGAGATAATCCAGCATATTACACAGCAGTAAAAAATCATTTTGAGAATAGACTTGGGGCAAGAACAATCAATCTGGTTTTAACAAAACCAACAGATATTGATATCAAAAAAACAATAATGAATGCTGATATTATCTATATCGGTGGCGGTAATGTCACAGACTTGATGTCTGCACTACATGAAAAACACGTAGATAAGATGTTAATAGACGCATACAACAACGGCGTCATAATGTCTGGAAACAGTGCCGGTGGATGCGTCTGGTTTGAATCATACGCTAATGATGAAGACGATGATTTTGATGGCACACAGGATACATTAAAGACAAAACCGGCGTTGGGACTTGTAAAAGGATTCTTTTATCCGCATTGGAACCAAAAGGCAAAAACAGGAATAGATAAAGATAATGTTTCCAAGCATGCAATCATGCAAATGTTGTGTGATGAACAAAAATACGGATACGGTGTTGACGAAGGTGCTGCTCTCTTGATTCAAACAGATGACCAAGGACAAACTATAACGGAAATTATATCAAAAACTGGTGCAAAAATATATAAACTCTTGAAACCAAAACAACAGCATATAAATCCAGGAAAAGGCAGAGAGTAAAAAATTAAACCCCGAATAAAATCGGGGTTGAATTTTTGGTAGCGGCGAAGGGATTCGCTCGCTCGGCACTTTATGCCGGCTGCGCGCAAATTTATAGTTGCTCGAACTTCGTTATACTCGTTCTCGCATACAAATTTACGGACCCAGGGTCCTCATCCGTCGTCACTAAACGGCTTCGGGATTGTTTCGCTGACGCTTCACTCCCTTGGCTCATTCGCTTCGCTCACCGGTATACTTTCGTCTACCTTTCGCCCGCGGGTCGGACCCCTGTGTCGGTGTCCAAAAAATATATAGCATGGCTTCGGGATTCGCTCGGCATAAATGCCTACGCGTCAACCGTAACGATTTTGGTGCGTTCACACTTCCAAAATCTACTTGTTGTCGGACCCAGGGTCCTCATCTTTCGCGACTAAACCAAAACAAAAAACGACCCATTGGGTCGTTTGTTATTTTGGTAGCGGC
>DBXG01000015.1 GCA_002309215.1 Alphaproteobacteria bacterium UBA1218
AGGCGAAGATATAATGTGCAAGAAAGATGGACAATGCAAAAGCGTTGGGCGTATTAAGATTGAATTAGACAAGTTGAACGAACATTTGTCTAAATTGCCATCTTTGCAAGCGAAAAAATCTAAAACCCCAAGCAAAGGTTCAACAATTGGTAAAGGTGCCGCGATTGGTGCCGCGGCAGGTGTTGGTGTTGGTGGTTTAGCAACTGCTATAACAGCTTTTGTAGAACGTAGTAATATTACGTGCAAGGTTGGTGATGGCTTGAATTCTGTTGGTTTGGGTAAGTCGCACAAGATAGATACGTTGCGTGATTTCTATGTCAAATGGAACCTGAAATTGCCAGATGCGATTGCACCAACTTCTGTGGTGACTGATGCTGAATCTTGGAATCAGGCATGTGAACAATTCAACAATAAATTGTATGATTGTCCAAATGTCCAAATCAATTACAAGAAAAACGGCAAGACGGAATTGATACCGTCGGCATGTAAGATATCTGGTAATTTGTGCATAGTTAATGATGCTGTGGCAGTATCCAGGGGCGAAGATGAAAAGGAAATACAAAAAATTATTATTATTGTAAGACCAGAACCTTTGCCAAAACCAATAGATAAACCAAAACCAGAACCGAAACCAAAAGAAAATGGTTATGATTATGACGATTGGCAATATTCTGGTGGTGGAACCTGGACAGGTGTTTCGGATAAATAAAAATAATAAAAAAGAAAGGTGTTTAAACCTTTCTTTTTTATGAAGATTTAATTTTTTTATGCAGCCTTCTTCATATTTGATTTAATATCGCGCAGGTATTTACGTAATTCATCAATTGCAACCAATGAACCATCACGTTTTTCAGCAGACCAATAATCCCAACCGTTGAAACTGACGCTGTGCTGAATACGTGCAGCCATTACGTGGATTGATGCTTTGCCGTATAGTGTATGTAGTAATTGTCCATCGTGTGTTATCATGACGCGTTCGCCACGTGGGCTGACTAAAGTTTGTCCGACATATAATAAACCAGCATCAATCAATTCGCGGAAAGCAATCTTGATTGCATCGCGTTTTGGAGCAGTCACTTCGATATCAGACAAATCAATTGGTTTAATATTTTCAACACGTTCACGTGCTGCGCTTACATAAGTTTCATCGCGATCTATGCCGATAAATTGACGTCCCAATTCTTTTGCAGCAGCAGCCGTTGTGCCAGAGCCAACAAATGGGTCCAGAATCACATCACCAGGTTTAGTAGATGCCAATATTACGCGTCTTAATAAATCCATTGGTTTTTGTGTGTTATGTAAACTTTTGCCATCTTTGCCTTTGACGCGTTCTTCGCCCAAGCATATATTTATATCCCAATCAGAACGCATTTGTTTACCGCCATTTAATTTTTTCATGGTTTCGTAATTAAATGTATATTTCCCAGTTTTTGTTGGTGTTGCCCAAATCAAAGTTTCATGAGCATTTGTAAATCTGGTTCCACGAAAGTTTGGCATAGGATTTGTTTTTACCCATACTATATCATTCAATACCCAAAAACCCATATCTTGTAAAATTGCGCCAACTCGAAATATGTTGTGATATGAACCAATAACCCACATTGCGCCATCTGGTTTCAGAATACGTTTGCATTCTGCCATCCATTGACGTGTGAATTCATCGTATTCTGCGGGTGAGGCAAACGCGTCCCATTCATCGCGTACTGCACGTGCAGCGGTTTGATCTTCGGGTCTGTACAGCGTTTTTTCGCCAAGTTGTAAATTATAGGGGGAATCAGCAAAAACAGCGTCAACCGATGCGTCTGGTATTTTACGCATAATTTCTATGCAGTCACCACACAAAATTTGGTTCAGATATTTTTGCATAACTATTTTTTCTCTCTCGCTTTTTATTTCAGAGTTGCCCCATAGCCGTAATTTTATCATATTTTTGTGCTATAAAAAAGCGTCCTGCGAATCGGTTTGCAAAAAAAACACTTGATTTTTATAAAAATGTAATTTTTTTGGGTATAAAATATGCTTTACATATTGATGATTTTTTTGCTACGCTTAGTCATTATGAGATGTCCATATTGTAATTCTACAGACAGCAGGGTGGCGGATTCTCGCCCTGATATTGGCGATGCGGTTATACGACGCAGGCGCGTGTGTAATCAGTGTGGCGCAAAATTCACAACTGTGGAACGTGTTCAGATGCGTGATTTGATGGTGCGCAAAAACAGCGGAAAAACAGAACCTTTTGATCGTGAAAAATTATGTCGCAGTATTAAATTGGCATGTCGTAATCGTGATGTTCATGATGAACAGATTGAACGTTTGGTGGCATCTATTCAGCGTCGCTTGGAAACAGAAACTGCTGATGATACGGTCACCAGTGCCCAGGTTGGACAAATGGTTGCAGATTCTTTGTTGAATTTGGATCCAATTGCTTTTATTCGGTTTGTTTCTGTGTATAAAAAGTTTTCCAAGGTCGCAGATTTCAAGAAAATAATCAGTCAAATTCCAGAGGCGGACGATGACGCAGTCGTGTGTGATTTGCCGAAAACATCATTGTTCTGACAAAATGAAAAAAATCATTGCATTTTTTGTGGCGATAATTTTACCACTGGTTGCGGGTGCTGTGGAACGTGTTGAAATTTTATCCGATGAAGATGCGTCGCTTTATTCGCAAATATTTGTTTTACAAGAAAAAGAAAAAATAGAATCTGCAAAAAAATTAGAAGCCAAAATAAAAGACAAATCTTTGATGAATGAAGTTTTGTATCAAAGATATGTGTCCAAGACTTACAGAACGCGTGGTAATGAATTACAAAGTTGGATGAATAAATATTATGATATGCCTGGTGCTGACAGATTGGCGAAAATTGCAAATATAAAAAAAGTAAGTGTTCATAAACCTGTGGTGCCAAGTATTATGACGGGTAAAGATTATATTGAAACTGCACAATCTGAAACATGGACTGCGAAAACTTATAATGACAAAATCACAAAAAATATAAATAAATTCAAGAAAGCAATTCGTTCAGGTAGTTCCAAGACGGCGCGTAATATTTTAGAGAGCAGAAGTTTGAAGAAAAAAATTTCTGAATCTGATTATGGTCGTTTGGCGGGGCGGTTATCGTTTTTATATTACACAAATGGCGAATATGAATTGGCGAAAAAGTGGGGATTTGTTGCATCGGACGCGAATTCTGAATATGGTTTGTGGTCTATGGGCTTGTTGTATTTCAAGGAAAAAAAATATGCAGAAAGCCAAAAATATTTCAGCAAAATTTTGAACCTTACACAAATAAATAATGCCCGAAAAACTGAAGCGGCTTTCTGGGCTGGACGCGCTGCAAGTATTGTTGGTAACAGTCAAGCGGCAGAAAAATATTGGAAAATTGCTGCTGCGCATCCAATGTCTTTTTATGGTGCGCTGGCATCAACTATGTTAGGTGATGTCCCGTACTATGAATTTTTTGATCAGGAATGTTCTGACGAAGATATTGAAGAGTTGAAACAACACAAATACGGTAAAAAGGCGTTAGCTTTGATTCAGGTTGGACGCAAGGATAGGGCGGAAAGATATTTGAAATATCTTGTGACATCTAAGGCAGCAGATAAAACTTTGCACGCAATTAATGCGGTGTCATCGTTGTATGGGTTGCCCAGCGTTTCGATTTTGGTTTCTGGTGTTATGCGCGACAGGGGGATTATGGAAATCAACGATGATATTATTTATTCTGCACAATATCCATTACCTGATTGGGAACCGATGGGTGGTTGGTCTATTGACAGGGCATTATTATTTGCAATTACAAGACAAGAAAGTGGATTCAAGCCGACTGCGAAATCTAATGCTGGGGCAAATGGTTTGATGCAGATTATGCCAAGTACTGCAAAACGTGTTGCACGTAAAAATGATGTGAAGATGTCTGATATTGATATGTCAAAACCAGAACATAATATGTTTTTAGGTCAGCAATATATCGTTGATTTGTTATCACATCAAGTTATCAAAAATAATATTATAAAAATGTTGGTTGCTTATAATGCAGGTATGGGCAATCTTGTAAAGTTCGAGAAAAGTTTTTCAACATCTGATCCGTTGTTGTATATTGAAAGTTTTCCTGCGTATGAAACACGAAATTATATTAAACGTGTTATGTCTAATTTATGGTTGTATCGTGCGCGTTTGAATCAGCCTTTGACTGCGCTTGAAGAATTGGCAGATGGACATTGGCCATATTATAACAGTGAAGATGCTTATGTAAAAAACAGCGAAAACGGTCAATCTTATTTATAAAAATATGGTGGGAACAAATGCGAAGCGTTCCAGATTTTTCAATTGAAAATGATTGTGGTAAAACAATAATCGCAGGTCTTGATGAAGCAGGGCGTGGCCCATTGTGTGGACCAGTAGTTGCTGGCGCAGTTGTTTTTATGAAACACGATTTTGATGATATGCCACTGATAACAGATTCTAAGCAGATGTCTGAAAAACAGCGTCAAATTGCGTATGATTGGCTAACAAATAATCCCAATGTTGTGTGGGCAGTTGGGCAATGCAATGCGGCGGAAATTGATGAATTAAATATTCTGCGTGCATCACTAACTGCGATGACACGTGCGGCAAATGCGTTAAGTATCAAGCCTGAATATTGTCTTGTTGATGGAAATAAAATGCCTGATAAAATATCAGGTCAGGCGGTTGTAAAAGGGGATTCGAAATCTTTGTCTATTGCGGCAGCGTCAATTATTGCAAAACAAACGCGCGATAAAATTATGCGTGATTTGTCAAAGCGGTTTCCGCAATATGATTGGGATAAAAATGCTGGCTATCCAACACAACAACATTTGCAGGCAATCGATAAATATGGTATAAATGAATATTATAGAAAGACTTATCGTCCAGTCAAAGAAAGGTTGGAAAAAAAATGAAAGCGATTCGCAATCTGAAAAATGTTAATGTTCGTGGTAAATATGTTTTACTGCGTGAAGATTTTAATGTCCAAATTGTTGATGGTGTAATCAAAGATTTTTTTCGTATAGATTCTGCATTGAAAACAATCAAACGATTGGCTAGTGCGGGCGCACGTGTTGTTATTTGTTCGCATCTGGGGCGTCCAAAGGGTATGTTTGTTCCAAATTTATCGTTAAGGATTGTGGCAGAATATCTGAATATTCCATTTATTGATGATTGTTTACGCAAAGATTTTTTACCGTCAATGAAAAATGGTGATGTGGTTTTGTTAGAAAATTTGCGTTTTTATATCGGTGAAGAAAAAAATGAAAAGTCATTTGCAAAACAATTAGCATACGGATTTGATATTTATGTGAACGATGCGTTTGCTGTATCACACAGAAAGGCTGCCAGTATTGTTGCAATTACAAAGTATCTGCCGTCTTATGCGGGTTATTTAATGGAAAGTGAAATTACAAACTTATCACGTTTATCAGAGAATCCAAAACACCCATTAGTTGCGTTTATTGGTGGCGCAAAAATAGATACCAAAATAAACCTGTTGAAAAAGTTGGTTGGTATTGCAGATAAAATCGTTGTTGGTGGCGCGATGGGAACGACTTTCAATTTTGCGCTGGGCTTGCCAGTTGGAAACTCTTTGTGTGAATATGATAAAACAAAAGTTGTGCAAAAAATATTGAAATTGGCATATAAAAATAATTGTGAGATATTGTTGCCGATTGACAAAGGTGTCGGCAAAGTTTTTGATAAAAATGTAAAGCGTATAAATTGTGATGCCGGGCAGATAGCAGACGATGATGTGATTATGGATGATGGTAAAAAAACAACTGCGCGTAATATTGCTTTGTTGAAAAATGCAAAGACAGTTATTTGGAACGGGACTTTTGGTTTGGCAGAGTGGGGCAAAAAATGGGGTTATGCTTCGTTTGAATTGGCAAAGGCTTTGGCACATTATTCTAAACAAAAGAAAATAAATGTTATTGTCGGTGGCGGTGATACAGTTGCTGCGCTGGACGCATGTGGTGTGCGCAAAGATATGGGTTTTGTGTCAACAGGTGGTGGCGCATTTTTAGAGTTTATCGAAGGTAAAACATTACCCGGGATTAAAGTTTTGATAAAAAAGTGAAAAAATGTTTTTTTATGTGTTGCGACTTGTAAAACTGCAAAAAGTTCCTATTTATATGCTATAAAATTGGCGAATCGGATTATTTTGTGGTATAATCCCAAGTAAAAAAGAGGTTTTTATATGTCATTGGTACCTATTGTTATTGAAGAATCACCAAAAGGTGAACGTTCTTTTGATATTTATTCGCGTTTGTTGCGCGACAGAATCGTCATGGTTTCTGGACCTATTGAAACAAATATGGCAAATACAATTGTTGCGCAGTTGTTGTTTTTGGAATCTGAAAATCCAAATGCAGATATTTCGCTGTATATCAATTCCCCAGGGGGTGAGGTTTATGCTGGTTTGGCGATAATGAATACTATGCAATATATCAAGCCAAATGTTTCGACAATTGGTATTGGTGTGGTTGCTTCTATGGCGTCCGTATTGTTGGCGGCTGGTGCAAAAGGTAAACGTTTCTTGTTGCCTGATGCAACGGTGATGATACACCAACCATCAGCCGGAACCCAAGGTATGATTACAGATATGGAAATTTCTGTGCGTGAAGGGCAAAGATTGAAAAAACTTATTACCCAGAAAATGGCTGAATTTAC
>DBXG01000029.1 GCA_002309215.1 Alphaproteobacteria bacterium UBA1218
GCTTCGATATCACCATTGTTTTCGACCAATGCTTTTTTACAGTCCATCATACCTGCAGATGTTTTTTCACGCAGTTCTTGGACCAATTTTGCTGTTACTTCTGCCATTATTTATTCCTTTCTTTTTAATTATTTATCTGCTTTGTCCATAATTTTGCTGCGACGTGCTTCGCGAGCCTCTGATGTCTTAGACTTTTGTTTTGATTCTTTGACTTTGACTTCATGTTCCAAATCATCAGCTTCGCTTTCTGCGACATCAGCTTCTGCTTTTTTACCAGCAGCACCGCCCAATCTTTTTTCGATACCAGACAAGATTGCATCAACAAACAAATCGCAATACAACTGGGTTGCACGTGATGCGTCATCATTACCTGGAACTGGATAATCTACGGATTCAGGGTTAGAGTTTGTATCGCATATAGCAACTGTTGGAATGTCCAAAACTTTTGCTTCGTGGACAGCGTTTGCTTCACGTGGAACGTCAATAACAATCATTGCTTGTGGAATGCCATGCATTTCCAAAATACCGCCGAAAATATCGCGCAATTTAGCAACTTCTTTGGTCATAACACCAACTTCTTTCTTGGTCAGACCCAATTTGTCAGCATTAGCGATATCGTTTTCCATTTTTTTCAAACGACGGATACTTTGTGAAACCGTTGTCCAGTTTGTCAACATACCGCCCAACCAGCGATTGTTAACATAGAATTGACCGCAACGTTCAGCAGCATCTTTGACAATATCTTTCGCCTGGTGTTTAGTAGCAACGAACAAGATTTTGCCACCAGCGGCAGCGATTGTTTCCAACGCAACCAGAGCACGATGCAATAAAGGTGCAGTTTTATTCAAATTGATAATGTGAATTTTATCTTTAACGCCATAAACATATGGTGTCATCAATGGATTCCAGCGACGTGTATGGTGACCAAAATGAACGCCTGCTTCCATCAATTGTTTCATAGTAAAAGTTGGCAATGCCATGATTTTATCCTTTGTTTCTGTTGTTATCCTCGGTCAACGGGTGTAAAAAACCAAATGAATTGGACAGAAATTATACCCATTACCTGTGTTCTTCGTGCAAGGCACGTGCCACCATAATAATCCAAACATATTGTAAAATCAAGTATTTTCTGACAAAAACAATCAAATTTATGAACAAGGAAAAATTTCTCACAAAAATATTGACAAATTATATTTTGAGTATTATATTAGTGCATGATAACAACAAAAAGGACAAAAACATGAATTATTCTTTTAATGATTCTTATGAGTTGTATAAGGCACTTTGTGATGCATCACCAGCAAAAAGACTAAATATTGTTAAACATGCAAATTTAGATTTACTAGATAAAGATGGTAAGACAGCATTGATGCATGCGGCTTGTAATGGTCGCGAAGACATCGTAGATTCGCTGATTAAAGCCGGTGCAAATAAAGATAAAAAAGATAATGAAGGTCATACAGCATTGATATGGGCGACTAAAAACGGCCACAAAGACATCGTGGATTCGCTGATTAAAGCCAGTACAAATAAAGATATAAAAGATAATGATGGTTGGACAGCATTGACGTATGCGGCTTGTAATGGTCGCGAAGACATCGTAGATTCGCTGATTATAGCCGGTGCAAATAAAGATATACAAGATAAGTATGATTGGACAGCATTGATGCATGCGACTTATAGTGGCCACAAAGACATCGTAGATTTGCTGATTAAAGCCAGTGCAAATAAAGATATAAAAGATAATGATGGTTGGACAGCATTGATGTTGGCGGCTCGGGGTGGTCACAAAGACGTCGTAGATTCGCTTATTAACGCCGGTGCAAATAAAGATATAACAGATAATTACGGTCGTACAGCATTGATGTTTGCGACTAAATATGGTCAAACAACCATCGTAGATTCGCTTATTAACGCCGGTGCAGATAAAAATATAAAAGATAAGTATGGTCGTACAGCATTGATGTTGGCGGCTCGGGGTGGTAAAAAAGACATTATAGAATTACTGTCAAAGTCTGATCAACAGCACGAACAAAAATTAGCAGAAGCAAAACAAAAAATTGCAGAACTAGAATCAAAAATTGCCGAACTCAAAGCACAACTGGCTCGGAACAAAGTTTCAAGATAAGAAAAGAAAACAACGACAACTGAGAAATGTTTTGTTAGGAAACTGTAGAAACTAAATAAACATTACACAAAACCCTGTTAATTCAGGGTTTTATTTTGGCTTGATTTCAGAATAAATAACAGGTATTATGACACGAGTTTCAGAGAGAATGTAAAAACAAGAAAAATGATAAAGAAAGGATAAAACATGGCGAAAATAAAAGTATTTTTACACGTATATGATAATGAGCAAGACCAACACCACCAAGACATGATGTTGGGTTGGATGGATTCCAAACACAAAGAAAAATTTCTTTCTAAATTAACATCAACAAAATTTATAGAACAATCTTGTTTTTCTGATATCCAATATGATTTGCTTTCTGAATATAACTCTCATTTTGCAAGAAATAGACAGCCACAAGAACAAAAAACAGAATATTACCAATTGGTAATTCATGCATATTTAAACCCACAAAGATTAGAAAAATGTTCAACTTTTGCAGGGTGTGCTTGGGGTTGTATTCATAATATGGTGGAAGCATGCGCTAAAGAACACAAAAGATTTTGTGCATGTAAAAACAAACCTGTGGTAAATATGTTATTCAAGAATAAATTGATTCTGGACAACAAACAAAACATAAAGTAAAAATGAACAAAAACCCTGAAAATTTCAGGGTTTTGTGTAATGTTTATTTACATCCTCTGACGCGTCCTAATCTAATAGCCCCCAATAGTCTTTTTTCTCTTTTCTTTGCCAGAAAATCGTTCAAAACTTTTTGCTCTTTATTTTTATCTACCTGTTTTGTTAGATTAGCAATTTTTTGTTCTGCTTCTGATAATTTTTGTTCGATGTCTTTTATCAGTTGGTTAGGCTTTGATAGCAATTTTACAATGTTTTTACAGTTATTATAAAGCGCATGTATCTCTGCTGTACGACCGTAATTATCTGTTATATCTTTATTTGCGCCGTTGTTAATAAGCGATTTTACAATGCCTATGTAACCTCCACTGGCCGCAAACATCAATGCTGTCATACCATCAGTATTTTGTAAATTTAAATCTGCACCGTTTTCAATAAGAAACTCTGGTACGCCTTTGGGGTCATGATAAATAGCATACATCAATGCTGTCCAACCATAATCATCTTGTAAATCTAAATTTGCTTGTTTAACAATATTTTCCCTTTCTGCTGGTGATGCATCACGAAGTGCCCTATACAAATCATAAGGCTTTATGGTTTGAGGATGTTTGTCTCGCTTATTGTCATATACATCTAAAAATACTTTCATTGTTGCCATTTTTATCCTTTTTATTGTTATTACACACAATATAATACTTAAAATATAAATTGTCAAGTATTCTATTTGGCTCAAATGTAAATAATCTATCTGTTTGAATCAAAAACAAGAAAACAAAAGAAAACCCCTGAAAATTTCAGGGTTTTTATGTATGGTTATCTATGTCATAATTGCACAAAAAAAATAAAAAACAAGCATTTTAGCCCCAAAACTAACAAACACATTGACAAACTTATATTTTGGTCTATATTTATAAATGTGGGGTGAAAATGAAAATATTGAATAACATCTTTGCCGGTGTTACAGGGATCGTTTTTACGACAACTGCTTGTTTTGCAAATTATAATTGCAAAAATGCTGTATATCGTCGTAATCACCCATCACAATGCGCCAGAATTGAAAAACAATCTGACACAACACCAACAGCCTTTTTATCTTTGTTGGGTGGCGCAGCCTTGGTTGGTGTCGGTGTTGCCTTGGCATCACAATCTGCGCACAGTGGCGGTTCTTCCAATGAAATCACAAATCAAAATTCTTTTCCACGTTCTGCAAACGCAACTGCAAATTACGCCCTGACAGACAAAGTCGCAAATAACAGACTGTATTATTCTTATGTTGCTTCTGCAACCAATGGTTCAGATGTATCAACCAGCGCATTGCAATCTGTTCGTCAATCTGTCAACTATCAAAAAAATCAAAAGCAATTTGATGATATTAAACTAGCCTGGGCAACAGCACGTGGATTTACCGGTAAAAACGTCAACATAGCCATTTTAGACGACTTCAATTATTATCATGGTGAAGTGGTTTACGATTTAGCCAAATATGTTGCACCAGACGCAAAAATTGAACAATATAATTTGACTTATGCTGCGAAATCATTTGTATCTTTTGATGCAATCGCAAACATAATAAAATCTGCCACACCATCTAAAGTTTATAACAGCAGTTGGCAAATCGAATCAGAGCCGACAAAAAACGCAGCGACTGTGGTTTATAATGATTACAGTCCAAAAACATACGCAAATGCGCAACAATATATGTATTCGCTTACCAGCCAAAACTTCGTCACTCAAATAATAAATACAGCCATTGATAACGACAGCATTTTCGTTTGGGCTGCGGGCAATGACAAACAACCTGAAAGTGGCGCATTTTCTGCTATGCCTTTGGCATTTCCTGAATTAAACGGTCATTTTGTAAATGTTGTATCATTTGATGAAACAACAAACAAACTGGCAAGTTATAGCAATCAATGTGGTGTCACACAAAATTATTGTATTACTGCGCCAGGCTCTCATTTGCAAACAGGCGCAAAAACATCAACTGCAAGTGGAACAAGTTTTGCAGCACCAATCGTATCAGGCGCAATAGCAACTATCCAGGAAGCGTTTCCATATATGCAAGCAACACAAATAACCGAACTGTTGTTTACAACGGCTACTGATTTAGGCGATGCTGGTGTTGATGCTGTCTATGGTTGGGGCTTGTTAAATATGGAAGCCGCAACAAAACCAGTTGGCACACCAAAAATAGTTGTTTCAGAAGAAAATATTCAACCAATGGCCGGAACAAGTGTTGGCGGTATCGCTGCATCAGCAATTAAAAATGCAGGTTTGGAAATTGCTTTTGTTGATGATTTTGGTCGCGCGTTTACAACAAAATTGTCTGACAACATAAAAGTTATGCCATACGGTCGTGGCTTTGATAAATTGCGCGAACAAGACGATGATGCGATTACTATATTCAATGGACTAGAATTTGGGTTGAAAAAGACAAATATCTTGGAATCAAACGGATTTATGGCATCAAAAAATAATAATTTGACTAATTTCTTGGGCTATAAAAACGAATTTAATTTGGGCGACATCAACTTCTATCAAAATATTCGTTTCGGTATAACATCGCCAAAAACAGAAGACAATTCGATTATATCTGGTTTTTCAGACATATATACTTCGTCTTTGTCAACGGGTGTTAAATGGAATAACTTTGCATTTGAATTTGCGGTTCCAGACACAATTTTGCATGGCAACGCGTATATGAATTTGCCTGTGGCACGCGCAGACAACGGTCGCATTATTTACAGCAAAGCAGTTGTGAATCTGGCAACCCGCCCAAGTGCTGAATACACATTGAAATATAAAAAACTGTCTGCAACATATATAAATAACAACGGATACCAAGACGAATTTATCGTTATGGCCAAAACTAAATTTGCATTTTAATTATTCTGATTTTTCTTTGGCTTTATACATCAAATCAAAATTGTGAATATAACTGAAAGACACACCCACAGATGTGTTAGAGCCTTTGCGTTCTGCCCATCTTGAATGAATCTGACGATATTGAACATACGGCCCAAATGTAAAATCGCCCCACAAATTCGTGTCCAGACGAACATTAGCCATAAAATCATAACTTAAATCTTCATCAACATATCGCGAATAAGACAGATATTTTCTGTAATAACCATCAGACGTAAATTTCACACCATCACGAATATCATAATCAACGCGCCAGCCTGCTTCGAATGCGGACTTGCTTACTTTTTCTTCGGCATAGGTAAAATCATATTCATACACCCCAACGACATATAAACTTTTTATAATTTCATTGTCAAACAAAGCAAAACCAGCATTTGGACGAATAATTTTACGACGTGGATCGCCTGCAAATTCAGTTTCATATTGCGCACGCATTATTGGTCCCAGCTTAAACGCCTCAAAATCAAAGCACGCATAGGCTAAATCTGTAGAAAACAATATTTTATCAGCACTTTCATCAACTGCTTTTTCTTCGTTATATGGTTTCAATGTTTGTTTGCCATATTCCATAAACACAGCATTGTCCCATTTAAATCTTTCGAAACCATATTCCAAAGCAACATCAAAAACACCCCTGATATTTTCCTGGCTGGTTGCTTTTAATGCGACAACCGTAGAATCTTGATATTCGCCTGCATTGCCAATAGATGTATTCGACCAATCGAAACCAATACGCCGAACATTCAAATTAAACTTTGTTTCTTTTGGTGATTCTTCTGCAAACGCAACAACAGGCAACAAAGCCAGCAACCCAAACATCAGTTTTTTCATTTTCCACCCCTATTTTCATTATTTCCATATTTGCAGGATTCCATCATTATCAGAATATTTCCAACCCGCATCACGCACAGCAATTGTAAACTTGGTCCGATAAGATACAGGCAGTTTCGCAATGATATTATTACCAGAAATCGTCTTGGTTTCTATTTCAATACCGCTATCACGCGCAATACGTTTCAATTCTGCCCAATCAACAATTCCATTTGGTAAAACAACCGATATCATAAATTGTTCACCGGATTCAACAGACGGAATCCAATTCTGAACATTGTTTTGCACCAACCAATTTTTAATCGCGTCATTGTCCAAATTCATTGTGATTTTCGCAGAATACCCAGTCGTTGAAATTTGTTCGTTTGCAACACTGGACGAAGTAATGAAATTCAACAAATCTTCATCTTTGGTTTCATTTAATAAATTCATAAAAGCATCGGGATTTGCATACTTTGACACAACATTTGTTAGAATCTGACGCACCGCGCCATTCATCGCTTTGTTTTTTGCTTTGGCTGCGGTTTCACTGGTTTGATTTACATTTATCGAACCAGATAACTGTGCACCATCTGCAAACACTGGTACAAAACAGCAACCAAACAACCAAGCACACAAAACATTCGATGCAAATTTCATATCAAATAAACCCTAGAATCTCATACTGATACCAACGCGAATTCCCATAGATTTATATATGGAATTGATTTCTTTTTTCTCTTCAATCTTCCAACCTGCGGAACGAAGAGCATTATAATCAGATTGAGCCTGCACATAATCTGCAAGTGGCGAAAGCACATGCCCAGCTGCAACAATGTCATCATAATTAGACACAATGTAATTAACAACATCTAATTGTTCTTGATAAACAGAACCATTCAGATATGTCGTTGCTGTTGCATCTGAAACCT
Organism: Alphaproteobacteria bacterium UBA1218; assembly: GCA_002309215.1. GTDB lineage: Bacteria > Pseudomonadota > Alphaproteobacteria > Rs-D84 > Rs-D84 > Enterousia. The sequence continues at coordinate 7,417 of DBXG01000029.1, forward strand.
TGTAATAATCAAAGGTAAAGCCCAAAGACAAATACGCAGAATCTGTTATCGCAGTTTTCCAATTTGCATTCAGCCCTAAATGATACGCATCACCAAAATCACCTTTGTCTTCCACGCTAGTTGGATGCGCCCAATCCCAACGATATGGTTGATCACCCTTGGAATCATAAATTGGCAATCCAAATTCAATTCCACCAGTAAACACATTATTTTGATTTATCTGGTATTCCATATCCAAAGCCAAATAAGGTCCATACCATTCTGTTTCATATTCATGTGATGTTCCTGGTTGCTCATAATAATATGTCCCCGGAGTATCCAAATATGGTCCACCTGCATTCAATGTATAATAAACATCATCTGTGATTTCCAACAATCCACCATACAATGGGCTAATACCACCAGGAAATACATAACCGACAACCCCATACTCTTGGTCAAGAAGTTCCCCCGATATAATATAAGGAACACATTGCATCTCATCAGAACCAGACATTGTCAAGCACGTCACCATCACACTTGCAGGATTCCCATCAGCATCCGCCGTTGCAGAAAACACACCGATGGCAGCCCCTTTGTTATTTTGGGTAGTTAATTTATGTCTAAAATAACGATAACCAACTGACGGCGTTATCTTCATCTTGCCCCACGTAAAATAGTCTGTTAAACCAAGTGCAATATTGTACCCCAACTGACTGCCGTCTTTACTGGTCCCGATTGACATGGCAGGATTACCCTCTAAAAACAGCCCCTCAAAGAAACCATAATCGCCAGCATCATTTAACGTTACAGGTATAGCATAACCATCACCATAATACACTGCCTGAATAGCCGTATTACTGGAAATATCATCATCAATCATTGGCGAATCGCCGTATTGCATACCATATCTGAATCCCGCATTAATTTGCATTTTTGTATTATCACCGAAATAATATACCCCCTTGGCATCAAAGACATTCCACGCCAGATTATCATAATGCAACCTGGACCCAGCATTATTCATATCAAATTCCCAACTGCCCATTTCATGCGAAACCCCAGCATCCAAAACCAATCCCTGCTTTACAGTTGTTTGTTGCGCTTGCTTTTTATTTTGCATTTGCTGTTTTTGCATTCCCAACTGTCTTTCAACACCATATTGATTATTGTATTGATTGCCATATGCACCCTGGGCATAATTGTTTCGTCCAGAACCATAACCATATGAATTATAGTATCCGCCACGCGAATATCTTTGCTGGGGATTTTGATATAAATTCCCATTGTAATATGTCCCCACAGCACCCGCAATCGCAGGAATCATGGACATCACAGATACACCGCACAAAATACGAAACAAGTTTTTCATTATGGCCTTCCTTTGTTCAATATGAATTATTATAACATAAAACAGTTGAAAAAAAAACATTTTTATAATATCTTTTTGGAAATCAAGTGGCCATGGCGAAATTGGTAGACGCACAGCACTAAGGATGCTGTGGAGAAATCCATGGGGGTTCAAGTCCCCCTGGCCACACCACCCTTCGCGTCTGCGACGCGGTCTGGGTGGCAGGCCACCCGAGCGGAACAGTTAACGCGAAGGAGTGTCACACGAAGTTTTAAACGAAGTGTGACAAAACGGCAAAAATAAAAAATTTATGAAATTCTGCGTCTGCGACGCGGTCTGAGTGGCAAGCCACCCAATCGGAGTAGCTAACGATAACAATAAATTCTTGGCAAACAATCTCGTTTTTTAAGAAACGCGAAAGCGGACAAATAAAACAAAACCGATTTTTCTACATAAAAAAAACTTCATTTTATACTTGCCCAAAAAAATATAATTTTGCTAACATAAGCCTAAGGAATGAAAAGGATTACACTATTTTTTGCCATGTTGCTTGGTCTGTCTGTGTTTCAGACGGCATCTGGTGTTGACTCTGAAACAGCACGCGCGGCAAAACGCACTTCGGCAAATACAATTTCAACAAATTCGACATCTGTACGTTCTGTCGCCTCTTCCAATAAAACCAGCGAACAAAACCGTACTGAAAACGCACGTTCCACAGTAAAAAGCAATCGACAAAATCAATCTGTGCAACCACGCACAACCACAACGCCAAAGCCGACGATTCGTCAGCGCTCTGCAAGTGTGGCACCAACATTAAACGAACGCACAAAAACTGTCACCCCACGTACAGTGGCGACAGCCACACGGGTCGCGACCAAGGCACGATCCGCAACCCCACGCGTGGTCAGCACTAAAACAACTTTGACACGCAGTGCAACGACCCAAAAGCCAAGTCGCATTGTTCGTGCTGCGACATTAAATGACGACAAAATAAACGAAATAAAATCCAAAGATTATTCGAAATGCAAAACTGTATATTGGGAATGCATGGACGAATTTTGTGCTAACAAGGATACAACTTTGCGTCGGTGCGCGTGTTCCAGTCGAATTCACGAATTTGACAATATAAAACAGCAATTAAGCGATGCAGAAGAACAAATGGTTGGCTTTAACCAAAAACTGTTGACTATCGGTCTGGATAAAGAAGATGCATTGTCAATCAATTCCGCAACCGACGGGGAAAAAGCATTTCAACAGAAAGACACATCTGAATCTGAAAAACTGTTAAAGAAAATAACCGACACATTAAACAGTTCCAGCGATTCCAAGATAAACAGCAATCTATCTGCAATATCTTTGGATTTGGATATGGACAGCGCATGGGATTCAGTAGATTCTTTATCTGGCATTGCGACAACCGCCAAATCTGGTTTGGGCTTGTATAATGCTGCACAACCAATATGTTTGGAAATGGCGCGTGAGGTTTGCTCTGATGACGAATTTTCTATTGCTGAAAACAGTTATAAACTTGCAATTCAACAAGATTGCGACACCGTTGCCAAGGCATATAATTCCAAATACAACAGCGCAATTGAAAAGATTCACGAAAGTGGTGCATTGTTGGATATGGCGCGCCTGAACGCTTATCAGCAACGCAATTCAGACGATGTTTTAACATGCAAACGCAAAATCTTGGACAAATTGTCTGAACCCGCGGTATGTGGCGAAAAACTTTACAGATGTCTGGACATTACTGGACAATATATCAATCAGGCAGATGGTACGGCTTTCTTGTCTGCGAATTTATTCAATATGACAACATTATTAACTGCGCCATCATCAAACGACACTAAATGGACACGTGTTTCCAGCAACGAACCATTTGTTAAGTTTTTGGATTCCAAGAAAGAATATCTGGAATCTGCCACTGACCAATGCCAAGATATCGCAGATACAGTATGGAAAGATTTCTTGGAAGATGCGTTATCACAAATAAAATTGGCTCAAAATGCTAAATTGGAAGAAATCAGACGCAGTTGCGTAAAATTGATTGCAGAATGCAAAACTAATGCACTAACCAGTTTGGAAGAATTTGACGCTGCTGCTGTATCAACATTCAAAATTATGGCGGACACAACTGTAAACACAATGTGCGAAGATGTGCAAAGCGCATGCACCGCGTTAATCGATTCTTCTTTGGGTAACCAAGAATGGTCTGGCGCTGTTGAAAGCATGACAGCAAATATAACATATGACGCAATACTTGAAAACTGTACCGCAGTCGGTCGGACATGCATCATGCAAAAATGTAACGGGATTGCAGGTAATTTTGCATTATGCAACAACGCATATTCAGAAGCGCGTCAGTCTGTTATAAAAATGGAATCTTGCTGGAACGAAGTATTGGCATGTGTTAAACAGGCGCCCAACCTGGATAAGATTGCCGAACAGAGTTCAAACATGATCAATGATTCTGCATACAAAACATGCGATTCTGATTATGCTTGCCAAATTGCACATACAATTTGGGGTGATTGCACCGCAGCGTATTCAACACAACAAGAGTCCACTAATACCTGGGTATTTAATGAAAATAGTAAGATAGAAAAGGACAACTATCCTTCTTCACTATTGGCATGGTTGGCTAATAATACAAACGATTCGTGTGGCGCAAACGAATGTCCAGCGGGATACATTCTAGATGACTCGGCCCCGACAGATTTACCTAACTGTCCAGTATGCGCAAAAGAAGTTACACCGGTCGGTACCACCACGGCTGTAGATCTGAACCATGCTATAAGCGTTACAGATGATATCATAAACAACTGTCCTGGTGGATGTGCCGCAAAAGACACATGGGGAAATTGTTGCAGTAACTATATCTATACAGACACCACCGATAATAATAAACGCATCTGCGTTAAGGGTTCCACTTATAAAGCGGTAAAGGTCCAAACAGCAAAATGCAAAGGTGGTGCATATTCCGACTCATACTATTGTCCGAACAGAACCAAAAAGGAAATAACATTATATTGTGTGACTAACGATGCCTCGTACCCACAATACATAGATGATACACTTTCCTGTGGCACAGGTGGTAATGATTATTGGGTATTGATTGATGAATACGGCAATTATTTTAATCCAGGGGATGCAAATACCAATGGCACAATATATGGTCTAAATAAATACCACCCACAGATGAGTTATATAGAAACCTCAGATGACGAAGATGGCACACCATTTGAATATTATAAACCACACCCAACTCTGTGCAGGCCAGGCACCCCATGTGTTTTTATGTGGCGACCGAGCTACCTTGGTCCTGCAAAGGGTTCATTGGAAAATCATTTCATGATTACATATCCTACAGAATAACTTATTCACTTGATTTTTATGCCCAGAACCAATCCTGTTCCCAGCCATAAAGTGTTCTAGCATAATGAAAAAGTTCCCCACCCGTGAACGAGTTCTCCTCCTGCGGAGGAGTACCCGCAGGGGGAGGTGGTCTTTTATTCCAGATAATACGAACACCCGAAAGACCACCCCGCCGTTCCGGCACCCCTCCGCAGGAGGGGAACTTACAGGGCGGGTATTCTGGTATATTCGTAATTGTGAACGTTTGGAATAAAACTTTATTCAACCCTCCCCGTCACTTCGTGACACCCCGCCCCACGCGGGGAACTGGTATCAGGCGAGAATAAAATTCCCCGCCCGTGGCGGGGTGGATTGTGACGTAGTCACAAGACGGGGCGGGTAATCCGGATTATTCGTAATTATGAACGTTTGGAACAATAATTTATTTGACCCCTCCCCGCCATTCTGGCCCTCCCCTCCGATGGAGGGGAATTACTCTCGAACTAGGCTGATACCAACTCCCCGCCCCGGGCGGGGAAGTTTTGTTCTCGTTCTTGGAACCGTTCTTGAACCGGGATAAAAAAACACCCACAATCGTGGGTGTTTTTTGTAGCATTGGCGCATTATTTCAGAGCTTCCATAATTTTGCCATAAGGAATTGCACCAGGGAATGCTTTATCACCGATAATCAAATATGGTGTTCCGCTGATTTCAAAACGTTGTGCCAATTCACGAACGTTCATCAATTCTTTTCTGACAACTTCGCCTTTCATATCTTCTGCCAATTTTTTTGTATCCAAACCAGCTTCTTTTGCCAATTTCATAACATTAGCTTCGATGATTTCTGGCAATTTTTCTTGGTTTTTCATATCTTCTGGCTTGTAATATTCTTTATCCATCAGCAATTTATCCAAAGCAACTGCTTTATCGTTGCCTTGCAATTTAGCGGCGATAACTGCTTTTGCTGGTGCGTCAGACAAAGCCCCATGGATAGAGAAGTTTTTCAATACTACGCGAACATCATCACGTTCTGCCAATACACGCATCAAGTCACCATGAACACGACGGCAATATGGGCAAGAATAATCAGACCACAAGAATATTGTCTTGGTCGCATTTTCATTACCAGCAATTGGTGCATTGCCAATCATTTCTTCTGCATGACTTTTAACATACTGACGAACGATTTTGTTTTTGTTTGCTTCTTGTTGAGCTTGCATTTCAGAAACCATTTCTTGCAAAATTGCAGGATTTGATTTTGTTAAGTATGTAGGCACAACCAAGCGAGCCACGCAACCAGCAATTAAAATAATTGCGATTGCAGATATACCCTTGTGCATCACAAGGCCCATCAAAGATGGTTTCTTGTTATCGCGTTTCAACATTACATGACCAAACATGTAAAGAGCGACTGCAGCAATCAGGATTATTATTGTCCAAATCATAATTTTCTCCTTTGTTTTTTGAACAATGAAATCATAGAAAAAAAAATATTCCCACGCAACAAAAAAAAGAACTTTTTATAATATTTTTCGTGCAGTTGGCATATCAACACCCATGGCAACACAAATACCATTTATAAAACGTTCTGTGACACCCAATGAAACAGGCAATTTATACAACCTATCTTTGTATGGTTCACCACAATTCGCACAAACTGCACGTCCAGTCTTTGGCGATAAATAACATAAATCATCTGATGTTTGACAACCCGAACATTTTGATAAATCCAATGCATACCCCAGTTCGCCAAGCAAAGATATTTCCCATTCCAAATAATCATCATATGGCAACAGCGAAATCGCTAAATCTTTCAATAACCTTATTGTGTTTGTGTAAAGATTTTCATACGATTCGCGTTCTGGAATCAGGGTATCTATCAATGCAAACGCAGCATTCATCAATTTCAGCAAATCATTATTTAACATCAAAGGCGCAGACATATTTTTTTCAGCTTCCCAATGAAACACACCTAATTGAGAGTCTAACCTGGCATTCCACGACACAGCACCATATTGCCCAATCAGCGGTTTATTTTTCTTTGCGACCACGCCACCGCGCAACATACCAACCAAAACACCTGCGTCTTTGGTAAAAATGTGTGCAATCATATCACGTTCAGAAAACGGATACATATTTATTAAAATGCCAACACTTTCAATTTGCATAATCTTATTTAATGAAAATCGCCCATTTGGGCGAATTTTATTTTGTTATAAACCTGTCATAAACACGCTGATTTATTTTCACAGGATATTTGCGTTTCAAGAATTGTCCATAGTCATCACTTACATAATGTGTTGATAAGTTTTTCAACTCTGTGCGAATCGCTTCCTTCTTCTTGTCATCTGATTTCGGCGCAATATTCTTATCAATATGCACAACATAGAACGCTTCGCTATCTTCTGTGATAGTATTCGTCCCATCGCGTCCCGCAAAAGCAGAATTCAGAACAACAATCGGCGCACCTTCGGTTCTGGATACACTCGCAGATTTTGCACCTTTTAGTGTCTCACCTTTGTTCAATGCAATCAAATCTTCGTTTGCACGAACATAAGCATTTTTACGCTGTTCAGCCTTTTTCCAACCAGCAACCAAATCTTTACGGACAGATTCAAACTCTGCATTATGTTCTGCCTTGATATCATCAACACGCAAAATCGCAAAACCGTCTTTCAATTCCATCAACTCACTTTCCATACCTGAATTCATAGCAAAAACTTTATCAATCAAACCATCTGATAAAATCTTGTCTGAAATCTTTTCGTTACGCGCAAACGCAGGCACAACAACATATTCAATCTTGAACTTTTCTGCCGCTTCTTTCATAGATGCACCAGAAATAATCATATCTTCGACCTGTTGCGCTTTCTTGAAACCATCATCATATTCATCAGGCTTATTCATATCTGCAGCCAAAAACACATAAGATACCGTCCGCTTTTCAGGAATAATCTTTGGATTTTGAGCATAATAGGTTTTCAGTTGTTCCTCATTTGGTTCACCAACCTTGAAGTCAGCAAATTTAAGTGTCGAATATTTAATATCACGTTTTGCGTGGCGCGCATTATAAAAAGCATCAACAGCAAATTGTGGCACTTCCACAGACACACTAAACGAACCCAAAGCCATCTGACGCAAAATATCCCTGCGCAACATGTTTGCAAAATCACGTTCAGACATACCAGAATTATGCAAAACCATATCAAAAAGCCATGGCTCAAACTTACCTTGATTTTGGAATTGCGGATACAAACGAATTTCATCTGCGATTCGTTTATCAGAAACCGCGTACCCCATATCTTTTGCACGATTCGCCGCCAACTGATTCATTGTCAAAGAACCGATAACCTTTTTAATCAACGCATCAGATTTTGCAGGATCCGCATATGTTGCACGTTGTTCTTCTTTTGACATAGTTGAAAACTGACGCGAACGTTCATTATTATATTGTTGCACAGATATTTCTTCGCCACCAACACGCACCAAAGTCGTATCACGCGACGCACCTGTGAATATCCATTCCGCAGCGCCCCAGCCCACGAAACTGAAAATCAAAATAAACATTAAAATCTTTGCCCAAGTTTTTTCTGCGGCATTACGTAAATATTCTAGCATTTTTCCACCTTTTGCGATACCATAGCAGAATAACACAGACAAAATCAATAAAAAAGGAAAATATTATGAAAATATTGGTCGGCAACTGGAAATCTAATGGCAATCGCAAAGACAAACAAAAACTTTTATCTGCATTAAAAAAAGTCAAAACAAACACTAAGATTATTTTATGTCTGCCCTTTACATTACTGTACGGGGATAAAACCAAAGTTTCAATTGGCGCCCAAGATATCAGTTTATACCCAAATGGCGCATATACTGGCGATATATCTGGTGAAATGCTGAAAGATGCCGGGGTAAAATATGTCATTGTTGGACACAGCGAACGTCGCAAATATCATCATGAAACAAACGAAATTGTAAAACACAAAGCAAACATAGCAATCCAAAACGGCATTACCCCCATTGTATGCATTGGCGAATCGGAATCAGACCATAAAAACGGAAAAACAAAGTCTGTCATCAAAAAAATGCTGACAGAATCTATTCCTGACAATGGCGGTTTTATTGTTGCATATGAACCACGTTGGGCAATTGGCACAGGCATAACCCCAACAAAAAGCGAAGTAGAATCAATCCATAATATGATTTTTGATGTATTAAAAGGCTTAAATCGCGCCCGCACCCCTATTCTTTACGGCGGCAGTATCAAAGCATCTAATGTAAAAAAATTTATCGACATACCGCACGTTGATGGACTGATGGCTGGGCGTGCATCCTTGAAACCAGAAACATTTTTACCTATAATAAAGAATATGAATTAAATATATAATGATAAAAACCACAGGATTTAGTTATGGAAGAAAACAAAGAAAATATTAAAAAAGAAGTCGAAATCGAAACAGTATCTGTCAATGATGCAGAAAAAAATGAAATAAAAAACGACAAGAACACGAAAATAATTGCTGACCTGAACGCGAAAATTGCGGAATTAAACGACAAATATTTACGTGTTGCAGCAGAACTTGAAAACACACGTCGTCGTGCCAGTCTGGATGTTGAATCTGTATCCCGCAATCGCGCAATGGGTGTGGCTGAAAAAATCTTGCCGGTTATGGATGCAGTAAACGCAGCATTGAAACATAACCCTGATGATGAAGGAATAAAATCTATGCAACATGCATTGGAAAGTGCTTTTGACCAAATTGGAATTGTAAAGATAAAATCTGTTGGTGAACAATTAAACCCACAGTATCATAACGCGATTCAGATTGTCGACAAACCAACACCAGAAACAAAAACAAACACTATTGTCGAAGAACTCCAGATTGGTTATATGTTTGGTGATACAGTTCTGCGCACCGCGATGGTAATTGTATCTAAATAATATTATAAATATTTGTAAACAAAAAACACCGCAAACGCGGTGTTTGTTTTATACTGATTTTATATAAATTAACGAGCTTGATTTTTTTCATCTTGTATGCGATTTTTAATATTATTCTTCATTTTTCCAAACAACTTAGCCCAAATATGCATAGACGCATCAGCACCAGCAAAAAGCAAATAAACCGTCGCCAATTGTTCCCACGTTGTACCATGTATCATAGATGAAACATTAAATCCATGTGTCTGTACTTGCTGATACAAGAAAGCCATATCGAAGCCGATAAAAGACAGACACGACATGATACACATTACCTGTGCCAAAATCTTATCTTCATTGAAATTGACCTTCTTTGCTTTTTCGTGTATTTTTTTCAGCCCTGTTATAAAACTTTGTTTTTTATCCGTTGTCATCTCTTTTTCCTTTTTGTATATTTTCTCAACTCTCTCTGCGTGATTTTATCATATTCTAGTTATAACCTCAAACAAAAAAACACCGCACAATCGTGCGGTGTTTCCAAAAAGGATAATAAAAAAACATTAAAAGGGAATATCGTCTGCAATGTCTTCTATGCGAACTTCTTCACGTGGTTGTGTTGGTGCGCTGCCGGCCGTATCTGCACTGCCGTCCATTGCTTTAGCACCAGATAATATAACCATTTGACCAGAATATGGGTTCA
>DBXG01000040.1:0-10118 GCA_002309215.1 Alphaproteobacteria bacterium UBA1218
TGCATAGACATAGAAAAACCAGTAAAACCAATAGGTGTTATTACATTGAAAGAAAATATTTTCTTGAATCAAATAAACACCTCTCCTTTGTGTCATTTGAATGTCAGCACAAAAATTGCCCGTAAAATAAAAAAGAATCTGCAAGACGGTTATCAAGAATATAAACGTCTTTCAGACAAAAACAAAGTCAAAATTGGAAAAATCAAGATTTTACACAAAGAACATTAAATATAAAAGAACCACCAAAAACGGTGGTTTTTTCTTGCTTTTTCATAAAAAACATTATAAAATGCGTTCGCTGGATAACCAGAACTGAATAATCTGTGGTGTCTTTTGGTCCCACAAGAGATAAGGATTCTGTGGAATGTTCGGCACAATAAAAACCAAAAACAAAGGATAAATATTATGGCAAGAGCTGGTGCAAAACGTAGCACACGTAAGTTGAAAATCGCTCGTTCTTTGGGCGTCAACTTGTGGGGTCAGGCTAAATCCCCATTTAATAAACGCAAATATAAACCTGGTCAACATGGTCCAACTTCCCGCGGAGCAAGTTCGTCTGATTACGCAAAACAGATGCGTGCAAAGCAGACATTAAAGGGCTATTATGGTAATATTGGCGAAAAGAAATTCCATGCATACTATGCAGAAGCGGATAATATGAAAGGTGACACACCTGATAATTTGATTGGCTTGTTGGAAAGACGTTTGGACGCGGTTGTATATCGTTCTAAACTGGCACCAACTGTATTCTCTGCTCGTCAATTGGTCAGCCATGGTCACATCTATGTAAATGGCAAACGTGTTAAAATTGCTTCTTATCGCGTAAATCCAGGTGATGTCATCACTGTCAGCGAAAAAGCAAAACAAATGCCATTGGTTGTGTTGGCTTTGGAATCTGGCGAACGCAATTTCCCAGATTATATCACAGTGGACAGCGCTGCTTTCACAGCAACGTTTACACGTGTCCCTTCATTTTCTGATGTTCCATATCCAGTAGAAATGAAACCTGAATTGGTTGTTGAATTCTATTCCAGATAATTGGACATGGTGCAAAATTAAAATCCCACACGCGTGTGGGATTTTTTTTATTGCCAAACCCACAACCTAAAAATATTGAATTTCTGATAAAAAAGTGTTATCATGTGATTATTATAAAAGGTAAAAATATGACAGATGATAAAATTGTTTTGACAGGTATTAAACCAACTGGTATTCCGCACCTGGGCAACTATGTTGGTGCATTAAAACCTTTGATAGAACTGGCAAACAACAACAAAACATACATTTTTATTGCTGACTTGCATGCGCTAAACACAATCAAAGACCCAAAATTGATTAAACAATATTCTTATGAAATTGCTGCATTGATGGTTGCTTTGGGATTAAATCTGGACAATGCGGTTTTGTTTCGTCAATCTGATATAACAGAAGTATATCAACTGTCCAACTTTTTGATGAATGTGACACCAAAAGGTTTGATGAACCGCGCGCATTCATATAAAGCCATCGTAGAAAAAAATACTGCGGCTGGCGTTGATGTTGATTCTGGTGTTAACATGGGGTTATACACCTACCCTGTCTTGATGGCCGCTGATATTTTATTATATGGTGCAGATATTGTCCCAGTTGGTGCAGATCAAAAACAGCATGTTGAATTTGCGCGTGATATTGCTGGCTATTTTAATAACATCTATGGTGAAACTTTCAGATTACCAGAACCGGTTATTGGCAAAGAAACCGGATTAGTACCTGGTCTGGACGGTCGGAAAATGAGCAAATCTTATGATAACACAATACCGTTGTTTGCATCTGAATCTGAATTAAAGAAAAAGATTATGCGTATAATTACAGATTCTAAAACCCCAGAAGAGTCAAAGAATCCTGACGAATCTACGATATTTCAACTGTATTCACATTTTGCAAGCAAACAAGAAATCGAACAATTCAGACAAATGTTTGTTAATGGTGGCATGGGCTATGGAACTGCAAAAACAATGTTATTTGACAAGATAAATGCCGTATTATCTGAACCACGCAAAGAATATGAACGTTTAATGGCGAACAAGGCTGAACTTGACGCGATTCTGAAAGATGGTGCTGAACGTGCCAAATTAGTTGCAGAAAAAACTATCGCACGTGTCAAAAAAGCAATGCTTGGTTAAAATAAAAATAAATGGAGGGAGATATGAAACGCAGTTTTATTTGGATTGGTAGTGTTATTGGCGCCGGTGCTGTTATGGCATTGCTTTTTGGTTCATTGGAAAAGCCAACCACTCCACGCACGATAAACGTTTCTGGTGATTGTTTAACATCTGCCCCCAAAGACAGAACTGCAATTACATTACGCGTGACAACACTTGATAAAAATGCCGCTAAATCTATGAAGATGGCAACTCAAAAAATGTCTGAAATCACAGATTATCTGAAAACTTTGGACGTGAAAATGCAAACAACTGAATTCAATTCTTATGAAAAAACAGAATGGAACCATGTCGCCCAGAAATCTGAAAACTTGGGCATTGAAACACGTATGGCGGTAGAGGTTTCTTCATCTAACCCAGACATCATTGAAAATGTATTGAATAAATTTGCTGGGCAACCAGATGTTTATACTGAAAATCTGCGCATGTTCACCAGTACCGAAACATTAAAACCAATATTGGAAAAGTGTTTAAGTGTTGCTGTGGAAAACGCACGTAATCGCGCAGATACACTGGCACGTGCTGACAATCAACGCGCTGGCAAATTATTATCTGTATCATATGATAATGTTTCATATAACGAAAGACCTTTTGCAAATTATCGCCTGATGTCTGCTAAATCGGCCGCTATGGACATGGGCGAAGAAGCATATACCGGTGGTGGCATTGTCAGCAAAGACACAGAAATAACCGTAACCGTATCTGCAACATTTGAAATCAGATAAAGATATGAGTGAAATTATTGCCGAATTTACAGATTATTTGTTGAATATCAAAAACTATTCAACGCATACTGTATCTGCATACGAAAGTGATATATCAGACTTTATCGGTTTTTATAAAAAGTTTACATCAGAAACCCCACAAATACAAGATATCGCAAAGGTTGATACTTTGGGTTTTCGTTCGTGGCTGGCAGACCGTGCAAAACGCGAATTATCGCACAAATCAACTGCGCGTGCATTGTCTTCGTTGCGAACGTTTTATAAATATCTGAATAAATATAAAAACATACAAAATGATGCGATTGGTTTAATATCTTCACCAAAAGTTCCACGCAAATTATCAAAGGCTATTGAAACAACAGATATCGCAGATATGCACGAAGCTATCCGTGCAATTGATAATGACGAACCATGGATTATGGCACGCGATTGGGCGCTGATTGTGCTGATATTTGGGTGTGGTCTGCGTATTTCAGAGGCATTATCATTGAAAAACAAAGATATTGCGGGCAATCCTGAATCTTTACGTATTATTGGTAAAGGCAACAAAGAACGCATTGTTCCAGTATTGCCTGCGGTCAATACCGCATTGGATAAATATGTAAAAATCCGTCCTTTTGGAAATGCCTCAGATGATTTGGTTTTTCGCAGCGTTCGTGGATTGCCTATGTCACCACGTATGGCTGAAAAAGTTGTTGAACATGTTCGCAACTATTTACAATTGCCTGATTATGTGACGCCACATGCTTTGCGCCATACATTTGCAACCGCCTTGCTCGCTGGTGGCGCAGATTTAAGAAGTTTACAGGAATTACTGGGACATGCATCATTATCAACAACACAATTATATACCAAGGTTAATATGGCAGAAATCATGGACGCATACAATCATGCCCATCCATTGGCAAAGGCAGAAAACAACTAAAAAAACCGCCCATTACACTTCGTTACAACTTCGTGTAACAGGTATGGGCGGTAAGATAAGTTTAATAAAAAATTATTTCTTCCAGAAAGCGAAGCCTGAACGACGGGTTTCTTTTTCTTCACGTTGTTTTCTTTCTTCGCGTGCACGACGACGTTCTGCACGACGTTCTTGGAATCTTTTTGCAGATTCTTCGTCACGCTGAATCAATTTCAAGGTTGTCACAGACAATTTACCATTACGAACTTCTTCTTCGAATTCAACGATGTCGCCTTCGTTCAAAAAGCGCAAATCTGCAGCCTTTAATGAACTGGAATGCACAAATACATCATCTGTGTTGCCATCTTCGTTTGGAGTGTCTGGACTGATAAATCCAAAACATTTTTTACCGTTGTACCATTTTACTTTACCCTGACGCATAATCCTATCCTTTGCTCTTTTGTTATGGTTATTGTAAAACCATCAATAACCTAACCCTATTCTACACAAAAAATTGAACCTAACGCAAGCGAATAAGCAAGGAATAAAAAGATACTATTTCTTATAATATCTTTGCAGTTCTTTCATTATAAACTTGAAGAACTTACCAGGCATATTATCAGACGGTACAGACCAATTTGGATATGTATATGGCAACGCAGATACCAAAACAAACTTTGCCATCCATCTGAAAATCAAAACCTGTTGTTCTTTGGTCAATTTAGCCGGTGCGTTTGGAACAAAGAAGATTTCATTTTCTACGGCACGCGATACCTTTGCAAAAATTGCGTCAGATACTTTTTGTGGATGATATATTGTAGACATACGCGGGAAACCTTCGAATAACAATGTATCATCGCCCTTGCCATACAAAATATTCCAACCTATTCTGTCGAACAGAGATTCCAAACATTCCAATATCATTTCATTGTATTTTTTGACACCTTCGATATGCATACTTTCTGTACGCGTATCTAACAAATCACTGGTCTTGGAATCATTGTTATCATCAATTCTGACATTTTCATACGCAAGATGCGTTTTGTGTTCATATTCGAAAAATGTTCGTACCTGGCAAATAATTTCCATCGGAATGATTTTACCATCATGACCAATATCTAAAACTATTTTTGCATCACGATACCCTCGTGGGTTTTGAATATCAAAAAAACTATCCTTTCTTAAAAGAATTTTACCGGGCCACATTTCACAAATCCGTTCCAAAAATGTTCTTGCCTGGGGCACTAAATCAAATAGACACTTCACGCGCCACACATCACGCAATCTGGCATACGGTGGACGAATATTATCCAAAGCACGCACCAAATCAGCAACGATTTGTTTGTTATCTGTATCAATAGCACATAACACTGTGGACGCTGCATCTGTAATAAAACTGTTTGAAAAGGCTTCGTGAACATCATCCATAATATGTTGAGCATCACCAGCCAATTCTGTATTCATCAATAATTTGTGAACTGTTTCTAAAACTTCTGTGACATATTTATCATAATATTTGCCCGTTATTTTATCAATTGCACGTGTCACTTTCTTTTGCGCCCCAACAATAACAGACACAATTGAAGAAACTGCCAAATCTATTTTATGCCCTTTGGTGCTTGCAAAAAATTGATTACGCATTGGGTCCATATCAAAACGATGATTCACCAAATACATAGATAATGGGTTTATGTCTGAAATAGTTATCGTTTTATCGATAATCGAATCGGTCAGATAATCATAAGGTTTAACTGCGGCCTTTGGCGCACCAAAACATTGCCCGATATGCAAAAAGACTTCACGAAACAAATCCATAGAATCACTGTACAAAACCATCAAATAATCTTTTGTGGGTTTATCTATGCGTTTTGATTTATATGCTTTTTCAATAAGCGCCAGATTGTTTTTATCACTCTGTCTGGTCATCTCGAAAACATCTTGTACGCGTGTTGGGTTTGTCATGGAAAATCCTTTTGTTTTTTATTTCATCATAGGGAACAATATAACATCACGTGAAGTTGGCTGATTAAAGATGATACAAGTCAATCTGTCTACGCCCAAGCCCACGCCAGAAATTGGTGGAAAACCGTGTTCCATAGCACGAACAAAATCATTATCTGGATTGAATGCTTCTTCATCGCCCCCAGCGATATTTTTCGCCTGTTCTTCAAACGCTTTCAATTGTTGAATTGGATTGACCAACTCGGAATAACCTTTACAAATTTCTGCGCCACAAGCTAACAATTGGAACATATCCAAACATCTGTCGTCTTTGTCATTATGACGTGCCAAAGGCACCATATATGTTGGATAATTATACAAGAAAGTTGGTTTAATCAAACTGCCACGAATCTTGCGTTTATAAACATAATCAACCAACGCAGGCAAAGATTTCAAATCTTCTAGTTCGGCCGCTGGGAACATACCCTGATCAACCAATTGTTTACGCAATTTGTCCGCATCGTCAAATTCCAAGATATCACTACCAAACAGTTCGTTCATTTTTGCTGTATAATCTATCAAATCATAAGACGAAAAATCTAATTTTGTTCCTTGATATTCAATCTGTAATGTACCGCACATTTTCTGAACCAAATGTTGCACCAATTCCCAAGTAAATTTCATATTATCTTTGAAATCCCAATAAGCAGCATACCATTCTACCATTGTGAATTCCTGAAGGTGCATAGCATCCATACCTTCGTTACGGAAATCTTTTGCGACTTCATATACTTTATCAAAGCCCGCACCTATCGCCTGCTTTAAAAACAATTCCGGGGAAATACGCAACTGGAAATCTACATCCAAAGCATTGTGATGGGTCACAAATGGCTTTGCAGCGGCACCAGATGCGATATTTTGCATAATTGGTGTTTCTATTTCCAAAAAGCCATGATTATTCATAAATTCGCGCCATGCTTGTGTCATCTTGAAACGGCCAAGCAATGTATTACGTGCTTCTGGGTTAGAAATAATATCCAAATAACGCTGACGATAACGAGTTTCTGTGTCTGTCAGACCATGAAATTTTTCGGGCAAAGGTCTTAAAGCCTTTGATAAAATTGTGTAATTAGATACGCGTACGGTCAATTCGCCCGCTGTAGTATGATAAATCACACCTGTGATACCGATAAAATCGCCCATATCAACATTGGCTTTCATAAATTTATAGTTTTCTTCGCCCAATTCTTCGCGCGACATAGAAAACTGAATTTCGCCTTCTATATCATAAATACGACCGAACATCAGTTTGCCCAACCAACGCAAAGCAGTCACACGACCAGCCAACACGACAGGCGTTTCGTCCGCCAATTTACGCGCATCTGCGATAGTATGAGTGCGTTCAAATCTGTCTTTCCAAACAACACCATCGCGTTGTTTAATATTTTCTGCCTTTTGTAGACGCGCTTCTAATTCATTTGTAGACATATTTGTGTTGTTTTCAGCCATTTTATTTTCCTTTGTTGGTTGTTATAAAAAAACGGACACAATAACAGATGCGTCCGTCATATCTTTGTTGATGGTACGCACCTTTAATTGAAAAAACGTTTTATACCCTGTTTCATATCGTTGCCAATTATAACCAAAAGAATCTAAAAATAAAGAATAAATTGACCTTTTCCCTGATTATTATACTGAATATTTCTCGAACACCTTGTTCAACTGATTATGCACCTGAATTATTGTCGCGCATTTTGATAAATGCTTGACCGATACAGCACCAATATAGGTACAACAAGACGCAATTCCGCCCCTGATATCTTGCAAAATTTTATCTAGCGGGCCTGTATATGGTATCAACAATTCGCGTCCCTCGGAAGTTTTATAGTTGTCCATACCACCTGCAAACTTATTATTAGCATATTCCGAAGACATTCCATAATATATTTTGTAATGTTTTGTTTGTATAACGTGTTTGCCGTCCTGTATTTCACTTGTTTCATAATGTTTTTCTATTATATCACCTTCGGCTTCATCAGTACCGGCAAATATACCCCCTGCCATAACAAAATCTGAATTCAGGCACAAGGCTTTACATATATCACCGACATCGACAATTCCACCATCTGCACAAATATGACCGTTAACCGAGTGTGCAATATCGGCGCATTCCAAAATCAAAGAGACCATCGGCACACCACAACCTGTTTGTTTTCTGGTTAAACATGCAGACCCACTGCCGATACCACATTTGATAATATCTGCATAATCTAACAATTTCAGACAGATATCACCACTGGCAATGTTTCCAACCATAATAACAGAGTCTGGAAATTCTTTGCGAACACACGCCAATGCATCCAAAGCCTTTTGGATATAAAAATTGGGTGCATCTATACAGATATTACGTGGTGCAACCCATTGATATTTAGATTCCAAATCTTTCAATTTTTGGATTTCGTTATCTATGTTTTTCAAGCCTATGGTTATAAATAAATTATCCAGTTGCAGATTTTCTTGGCGACAAGAATTTATAAATTGCCCTATTTCGTCCGCCGTATAGTGTTTATGTAATGTCGCAAACATCCCCTTAATTAACAACTGTTTAGAAATCGCAAAGTTCCCAACCGTAGCCATATTCGCATTAAAAATACCAAGACCGGTTCTGGTCTGACCATGCTTGAACTTGAACACACGTTGTAAATTGACATCTTTACGAGAATTTAGATTTATCCCCATTTTGGGTCGTATTAAAATATCAGAATAATCAAGATATGTTTCATGCAATACCTGTGTCATTATAAAAATCCTTTACCTTGGTTCAATCACGCGCTTACAAGTGCGATTATAACCAAAACATTCGCCGTTTTTCAACAAGATTATAAATCAAATTTTGGACGTTACTGCCTCGCCTTGCAACCCTCCGGGTTCTCGCCCCTTTGCGGTAGAAATCAAAAAACAACTTTTAAGGGCTGTTTTTGATACCTTTTTTTCGCAAAACATTCATTTTTTATCAGTTTGCCCGACACTTTGCTTGGCACTTTTATAATTTACTGTGTTTTTGGTCAAAAGTACAATGTTTTTTTACCAACCCATACGATTTATGAATCTGGATATTATTGCGTGTTTTTAGATTGCTTTTTGGACAAATATTCAGTATTATACTCTAGATTTAGGTGTCAAAAAAAGGATTAGATATGAAAAAGCAAGAAATAAATAAGTTATTATTTAGTCATTACCTGCAAGATGTGATTGGTGCACTTGAAATGGGGGCGGATGTAAATATGTTGCACCCATGGTTTCGCAAAACACGGTTAGAACTAGCCTGTTTTGCTGGTGAAAAGATGATAGCAGGCACATTGATAAGAAACAGATTTAAAAACTGTGCAAATATAGATGTTAAAAATGAAAAAGGTCAAACACTTTTGATGCAATTAATTGCATCAAAAGATCTGGTACATTCAGACATGGCGGCATTTCTGCTTGATTTTGGTGCGAGTGTGTATGAAACAGACAACGCAAAACAAACACCATTGATGTATGCATGTGCGTATAGTGGAGACCAACTGATACAAAAGGTACTTGATAAATGCACCAAGAAAATAATAAATGTAAAGAACACGGAAGGTTATACTGCACTTTTATTAGCATGTGAGAGAAACAAGTATAAATATTGGGGAAGTTCAAAAATAGTAGAAAAGCTACTAAAAAAAGGTGCAAATATAAAAGCAAGAAACAACGATCGTCAAAGTGTGTTAGATATTGCTTGTCAAAGTGGCGATAAAGATAGGGTATCTGTAATTTTGGCTAATTCTAACCATGCTTTTAATTCAGAAGATTATAGGTCGGCATACCTTTATGCAACAGCGTATCCTGAAATACAAGAGCTGTTATTAGTCTCAAAATTTAATAATAACAACAACATGATTCCAATAGGTTGTGGTCGCAGTTCAAGATAAAATAGTATTTAGAGTAGAGAGTGCAGAAATAAAATAAAGAAAGGTGCAAAAAATAGCAGAAGCAAACAAAAATAGATAACACCCTGATTAACTTCAGGGTTTTTCTTTTGCCGGGTTATAAAATATACATCATAATTTGCTCTGTTTTTCAGGTATACATCTATCCTGGGTTAACTGTTTTCTGATTCGGATGGTGTGTTGTAAAATGTGTCCGTATTGCTATGATTTGCAAGATTGTTTTCTTGTTGTGGTTGTATTTGTTGACTATATTCTTGTTGTGGGTTATTATGTTCCCAGAGCATAAGAAAAAGGAGAATGTATGACCCACGATGAACTATGGTTTGCTATCAAAAACCTTGCGAATGATATGAATATATCTTGTTCCAGATTG
>DBXG01000040.1:10236-11005 GCA_002309215.1 Alphaproteobacteria bacterium UBA1218
CGTTTTTTACCGTCTGATACACATGTTCAACCACCATGTGAATCTTTACAAAGAATAAAAAATGCTTGATTTAACAGGCGCCGTTTAGTTAAAAAAATTAGACTGTGTTTCAATGATTGTTATTGTTGTATTTGCATAAATAAAGAGGTAAATATGACACAGAAAAAATCAATCAAAGAAAAGGAATTGGAACTTTGTGAGCGAGAAAAACAAATCATAAAAATGGAACAACATTTATGCAAACAGCAACAAATCCTTGCTAAATTGATAA
The DNA here is from genome assembly GCA_002309215.1 of Alphaproteobacteria bacterium UBA1218. Lineage (GTDB taxonomy): Bacteria > Pseudomonadota > Alphaproteobacteria > Rs-D84 > Rs-D84 > Enterousia. The sequence goes on from DBXG01000040.1 coordinate 10,508, forward strand.
GACAGCTGGCAAAAGACAAATCTGCAAAATGTAAAGATACACAAACGATAGAGCAAGTCTTGGAACGTTTTATTACTAAAATTGGTAAAGACAGTGAAGAAGCAAAACGCAAATATAAAGCCATAGTTAAATATATACATTCAGTTGGTTTAAGTATCCAAGATAAATATTGCAAATTACATAACGAACAAACTTTGTTGAAAATAATAGATGCGATTTCAGGGCGAACTGATATCCAAGGAGACCAGAAAATTCGTCATGTGCGCTGGATAAATGAATTGATAAAATTTGCGATTTTTGCATATCCAGATATTTACAAGACAGATGTTTTAATTGGATTGCCGTCGATAAAACGAACACCAAAAAGTGCTAAACGCCCACACATTCCATATTCTGATGCGCAATTAAAAAGCATATTTAATCCGCACAGAAAATTTTTTCGCAACTTTCCAGATATATTTTGGGCGTGCATGATAGCGCTGTTTACAGGTTCGCGAA
>DBXG01000040.1:11029-13126 GCA_002309215.1 Alphaproteobacteria bacterium UBA1218
CGCAGTACAAAGATATAGTGCAGATTGATGGTATTTGGTGTATAAATTTTATAGAAGATTGTCCCGGTATAAAAAAATTGAAAACGGAAGATTCAGAACGAATTGTGCCAATTCATTCAATGCTGATAAAAATGGGTTTCTTGGATTATGTCTGGCGACAAAAGTGTGTTGCGCAAACAGATTTTATATTCAAAAGATTTTGTTTAACATCCAACGGAACACTGAATTCGCATATGACACGAAAGCTATTTGGTTTTTTAGAACAAGTTGGTATCAGGGGGCAAAGCACAGAGCATTATGATTTTCATTCGTTTCGCAAAAACGCGAACATTACCATGGAAAAATGTGGAATTATACGTGCGTACATAGATAAAATAATTGGTTGGCAGAGCAGGGGTAGTGAAGGTGAACGTTCGTATTCAAATTATACGCTGAAACAATTAAAAGAACAATTGGAATTATTGCGCTATGATTGTTTGGAATCGGAATTTAACCAGTGGCAAAACATCATGGCAAAAATCAATTTGCTGAATTGATATAAAAAAATTCTCCTTTGGTATTTGCCAAAGGAGAATCGAGATATTAAGCCTTTTGTAATGTTTTGTTTATCATGTCTTGTGTCTTTTTGATACCGTAAATCAGTATGAAATTAGGCAAACGTGGACCAGTTTCCTGACCCAACAAGACATTATAAAACATACCAAAGAAATCTTTCAATTTATCTTCGGCATAATATTTTTTACCAATATCATAGCAATATGTTTCCAAATCTTTTTCAATACCTGTTTTGCCAATGAATTGAGACAGACCGTTTGCCAAATCTTGCAAGACAACTTTTTCTTGTTCTGTTGGTGCGCGATAGTTTTTATTTGGCTTTACAAAATCGTGATAATATTGCACAGCACATTTTGCCATCATATCTAAATCTGGATTGTTTTCTGGGTTCAGATTTGGGTTGTATGATGTTATGTATTTCCACATATCTTCAATGCTTTCTGTGTTTGCGGCACTGGCCAAGTTCAATAGCAAGTTATATGATATTGGCATACGACCGCTTGGGACGCCTTTGTCACGATGTATGTAAACAACAGGATTTGACATTTTTGCCAAATCATCTTGTTTATCATACGCATTCAGATATTGATAGTATTCATCAACATTACGTGGAATAACATCAAAATATAAACGTTTGCTGGTCAAAGGTTTTACATACATAAACAGCGACAAACTCTCTGGATTTGCGTATGTCAGCCATTGTTCAATGCTGATACCATTACCTTTGGTCTTGGAAATCTTTTGCCCAAATTTATCAACGAACAATTGGTATGTCAGATTTTCAGGTGCTTTGCCACCTAAAACTTTTACAATTTGACCAGATAGTTTATAAGAATCTGTTAAATCAGCGCCGCACATTTCATAATCGACATCCAATGCCAACCAACGCATAGCCCAATCCGCTTTCCATTGTAATTTTGCCATACCGTTTAATACGGACTGTTCAACATGTGTGCCATCTTCGTCTTCGAATACAATTGTTCCCTTGGCTGCATTAACAGATAAAATAGGAACTTCCAGAACATGACCGGTAGACGGAGATATCGGCATAATAGGGCTGTATGTTTTGCGTCTTTCTTCACGCAAAGATGGCAACATAATTCCCATAATCTTGTCATAGTTTTTCAAGACTTTCATCAAAGCATCATTAAATGCACCAGACTTATACATTTGTGTAGAACTTCTGAATTCGTAATCAAAACCATATCTATCCAAAAATTCGCACATCATAACATTGTTGTGTTCTGCAAAACTGTCAAATTTGCCAAAAGGATCAGGAACCCTGGTCAGTGGACAGCCAAGATATTTTGCGGTCTCTTCTTGGTTTGGAATATTTGTTGGAACCTTGCGCAGACCGTCCATATCGTCAGAAAAAGCAATTAAACGTGTCGGAATATCAGACAATTTAGAAAAAGCCCAACGAACCATGCTGGTCTTTGCAACTTCACCAAAAGTCCCAATGTGTGGCAAACCAGATGCACCATAGCCAGTTTCAAATAAAACATAACCTTTGTCTGGAACTTTGTTCCCAATGCGCGCCAA
>DBXG01000030.1 GCA_002309215.1 Alphaproteobacteria bacterium UBA1218
AATCGAACCATTGACTTTTTATCTTTCGTTTGATTTTTCGAACGAAATGCTTGAAGAGAACGTTGAAAGATTCTTGACATTGAATAATTTTTGATTATGATGTGCATGCTGGATTTAATTCTGGTGATTATAGAGCGGATGCAACCCTCTGTTCCATTCCGAACCAGACAGGGAAAAACCGTATCGCCGATGGTACTTTGGCTTAAGCCACGGAAGAGTAGGTCGTCGCCAGAATTAAATCCAGATAAAGATATAAAAACCGAAATTATAAAACCGCTGTTTTTACAGCGGTTTTTGTTTTGTCTTAATACATCAAACTTTTTTATTATCTGTCGTTTTCTTGTTCTGATTTTATTTTTTTCAATAATTTTGCTTCTTGGCCACAAAGACCAGCATATCTCTGTTTCGCGTGACGTAATTTTTGTCGTAGTTCAGAAGTGTCTACGCCACCTTCGTATTCTGACAAATCTTCTATTTGTTGTTCCAATGAAGCAATTTCGTTTTTAGTTTGTATAATACATTGTCTTACATCGTTTAGAGCATCTTTTCTGATGCTGAAAGGAAAACAAGTTTGGACAACTTTTGTTTGTTCTTGAACAATGGGTTTTATAGCTTGTTGAACTTCCGCTTCTGCTTTTACAGTCATATAACTTATATCAGAACGTTTGCATGTTGGATGACGTTTTGTTATGACTTGAAACATTTGTTCTTGGAAATCAGGATCTTGTAAATCTTTATAGTTTTGTTTTGTTATCGCATGAATTGCTTTGCGTAATGAACTGAGTAAATGATAATTAGCATCAGCGCATAATATATTTAAGCGTTTTGGTAATTTACCTGTTTTTATAAAACTGTCATACAACTTGGCTTTGCCTAGACTTTTTATAAAATCTGTAATATGCCAAATAAAATCCATGATTTCATGGGGCATAAAGCCATCTGAGTTACGTGGTGCGTATTTTCTGTATGTTCCAAGAAAATACAATAAACTGTTTTTTCCATTTATTTTAAATGGCGATATAGTTCCAAAACGTGCGGGGTTATAAGACATTTCGTACCACAACACATCGCATATAATATCTTCAGTTAAATCGTCAATATAAATGTAATCTGTTTTCAGATTTGTTGAGGTTGAGAAATATACATCATCCAAAGTTTCAGGTGTCCAATTTCCAAAATACATGCGTTTAGCGCTGTATCTAATAATTTGTTTTAATTGTTGCAAATTTGGTGTCATAAGCGCCCCTTTTACTTATCTAACATCAGCATAAGACGTGGACAATGTTTTGTCAATCTAAAATTATTTTATTACTTGCAAGCGGTAAAATATGCTTTACAATTCCAACTAGAGAGAACAAAACAAAAAAGGTTGAATTATGAAAAAACTTATCTTGGTGTCTTTGTTTGCAACTTTGGCATCTGCATCTGCATTTGCTTCGGATTTTTACAAAGAAACAATCAATACTTGTGATGAATACGAAATGCGTGCTGCATTAGACAGGGCAACATATGAAAATCGTTCTGTTATCACGATTATTGAATGCGATGATGGCATTGTCAGAACCAGAACACAATCTATGCCAAAGGTAAAACCTACTTGCGATACATGCGGTTGTGCGGAACCAAAAGAAGAAGTTATCAAACGTGAATACTTTGTTCGTGAAACAGTGCAACAATATAATCCTGTTGTAAAATATGTTCCTGCTGGGACATATACACGTGTTAAGCCAACATGCAATCATGGTTGTTAAAGTACAAGAATAAATAAAAAATGAAACCCCGCCAAAATGGCGGGGTTTTTGCAACGCCCCAACCACGGTAGTGGGACATTGCTGGCCTACAACTCAACCCGCCGTCGAAATAAATTCTTTGGGGTTGCCGTGTCATAGACAATACGATTATAGATTATTTATTATACCCACTCAACAGGTACGTTTTCTTAATAAATACCACTAGTATTGTTTTATTATTTTTGATATAATTATACTCATGAAGAACAGGTTGTACATTATTGCTGGCCCGAATGGTGCAGGCAAGACCACGTTAGCAAAAGAACTGGTCAAAGACGAATCTATAACATTTTTAAATGCTGATGAAATCGCAATGCGTCATCATGATAATATCGGGCTTTTGTCTGGTCGCATTTTATTAGATCGGTTTGATAAATTGGTTGATTTGGGAAAATCTGTTGTTTTGGAATCTACGGTTTCTGGAAATCATCACAACAGAATAATTGAAAAGGCACATAAGTCTAAATATGAAATAATATTTATTTATGTGTTTTTGGATTCAGTCAGGCAGAATTTGGAACGTATTAAACATCGTGTGGCTATGGGTGGACACAATGTTCCTTCTGCAGATGTTGTGCGACGTTATGCGCGCAGTATGAAAAATTTTCGTGATATAATTGAAAAAGTCGATTATTGGGAATTATATTACAATGGTGAGAATAATTATGAATTAGTTGCGCGTGGAAAACGCGGAATCCTTGACATTATTGATGATGTACTTTACAATAAGTTTAACAAGGAATCAAAGTAAATGACGAAAGAATATTATGAGCTTTCTGCAAAAATATCTCGGTTGGCTAATCGGGGGGCGCATCGTGCACAAGAGGCTGCGCGTCGTGCGGGGGTTCCTGTCGTATATGCTTATGGCGGACGTTTGCACAAGATAATTCTTAAATAGCATGAACACAATGTAAAATCGTGTGGTGTTTGTGATCAAAATCTGTATCCAATCGACATACCTGCGAAGTTAAAACCTTCGTTGCGGGTTGTGAAATTACCATTAGAAAAGTGAATTGTAAATATCTCTGCATGCCAATTATCAGATATGTTTTTCCCAATGAAAAATTTTTCGCCAAATACCAATCTGCTTTCGACCCAGTAATCCATATTGTTGCGCATAAACGGACCAATACCAATTCCCATGTACCAGCCATCATATTGCAACAAAGCAGTATCGACAGAAATGCCAATTCCCATAAAAGATAAACCGCGACTGGAACGATAAGCAAAGTTTTGTCCGATATCCAGATTCAATCGCGAATCCAGACGGAAAAACTTAATCGGTTGGCTGTATTGCAACAATAAAAAAGTTTGTGGATTAAAATCCCAAATGCCCGGTTGAATCAGTTTTAATAACGAACCAGAGCCAGTACTTTGCGCAGCGTATAAGGTCAGAGAGTTTATTTTATCACCAAACATAACATTGGTATCTGCGATTGCGGAACCGACAGCGCACAAAGACAAAAAAGAAACTAAAAACTTTTTCATGTTCAATATCGTAATTATAAAAAACGATTCGAGCAATAAAAATAAAGTTGATTTTATACCTTGGACTTGATTTTTGTTATTTACACAGTTGATGAAAAATGTTATAATTTTTCTAAGTGAAGGAATGTTATGTGATATAAGCCCGTAAATCTGGGCATTTTGGCATATAACAGAAAGGCAGGAGAATTCTTATGGCTGTTCGTATAAATGCAAATTCATGTAAAAATGCACTTGGCACAGTGTTTTTACTGGCAACTGTATTTTTCGTTTGTTCGACATTTATTTCAATGCGCTCTGTGTTGGCAGATCCAATTGCGCCCCAGAATGCTGGTGTTGTTTCAACTGGCCGGCAGAGTCCGCGTTCCTCATCACGAACATCTAATCGAACAATTTCTCGTTCAACTGTATCGCGCGCAACAACTGGTGCGACGGTGGCGCCATCTCGTTCAACCGCGTCGCGTTCAACTGTATCGCGTGGAACTGCTGGCTCCAGAAGTGTTTCTTCGCGTTCAATAACGCCAACACGTCAAAATGCCAATGTGGTCAGTCGTGGTGTTTCTGCGCGTGGTCAGGCTACACGTACCAGTGCTAATAATCGTGCTGTTCGTGCGCGTACTGCAACGAATGCAACGCGTGTGGCTGCAATTGGTAATGTGACATCTGGTGGCGATCGTGCCAGCGTTAATACATCGTATTCATATTTAAGCAGCAGATTATATACTGGAAATTATTCCAATATTATTGATTCAACAACTGGCTTGATTTCTGCAGAAGCCTATTCAAATTGTATGGATTCGTATTATGCATGCATGGACGAAATCTGCACAGCGCGTAGTGCGGCTAAGGGACGTTGTTCTTGCGCTGGTCGTGCTGTTAATTTCTTGGCTGCAGAAGAAGCATTGGAAAGTGCGAACGAAGAATTGATTACATTATCTGGTCAATTATCTTTGTTGATTGCGACCAAGGGTAAGGGTGATGAAATCGCATCTGCATTTACTTTGACGGAGGCAGAACAGGTTATGAACTGTGTTTCATGGAAAGAAACAATGGAACAATACGGCAGGGATTCAACCGAAATGAAAAATTGGTGCAAAGAACATTCTATGGAATATAACAGCGATGGTTCTTCGACCAACACTTGTTCCGATCGTCCGTCATATTGTACTTCCAACAGTTATGGATTCAACTTGGATGATTTAAGCAATATCGGTGGTTCTTCGTCTGATATTATGGCACAATTGAAAGCGTGGGCAGACGCAAAAGATTTGGCAAAACAATACGAAAATGATGAGGAAAATGTTCTGGCCAAATATAACTATTCTTATTCGGCTGTTATAAATGCTATGGGCGGACAAACAAATAATATACTTGATATGGACGATACAGGGACGACTTTGGACAAGTTGGCAAAAAAGTGGGGCTATAAATTATTTGAATATGCACATAATAATGTTTGCGGACGCGTATTGGATTCCTGTTTTAACGGTATTTATGAGGCTTGCGGTACCCCACCATCTGTGACTGATTCCGAAGGGAACAAACACCAGAAATGTATGAATGGTGCAACAACTGCATGTCCATTTAATTACAACAGTTATATACGTGTTGAAACTACAACAAATTCATCAGATGCTGAATATGGTGATGTTGTGTTGAACGAACGTGGTTCTGGCAATGCGACTGCGTCATCTTCTGCATCTTGTTTTGGATATTCGGCAACGACTTCATCTACTGGAACAAGAACAACAACATCGTCGTCTGATCCATATTATAATTTGCGTGGTCCTGTGGCTGATGCGCGTCGTTCGATTATGCAGAAATATTTATTGGACGCAAATTCAGCATGTGATGCTTATGGCGAATCGTTAAAGAATACTGCACAAAACATCAATTACCAGAAAGTTGCTGCACAGCAGGCTTTGCAACAAAAACGTCTGGAATTCAAGCAACAGGAAGATTCAGAAACAGAATCAAATTACACAACATATGCATCTAACTTTGTATCATGTCTTGATGAAATATGGGAATGTTATAATGATACAGAAGATTCAGAAACAGGTTGGACAAGTGCACGTATAAAAACATATTGTGCGCAAAAGTCTAATGTTCCGCATTGTTATGAACCAATGGTTTGCAGTCCATCACGTTTGGCTCTGTCTGCGGTCATAGACAAACCTGATAGCGCACAATGTGAATTTAGACAAGATTTCAGAAAGAATACATGTCGTAATGTTGTGACAATCAGTGAAATCTTGTATGGTGCAAACAGCCAGAAAACCACGTACAGCGGATATAGCAGTTTGACATACAGCGATACAACAAAAATCAATTCTGCAGAATTACGTGAAAGTTGCTTGCAAGAAGCGGGTGTCGAAGATGTTCGCTCTTGGGGTAAAGATGCAGAAAAAACATACCGTTGTACAATAGCAGAAGTACACAAGACAGATGAATTTGGTTTGTCTGGATATAAGCCAGAAGATAAAGATTATACTACCGAAGGATGCCCATATATAACAGAGTGTATTTCAGGTTATGTTCTTACTACTGTTGGTGGTACTAAAAAATGTACATTAATCACACCAGAACCGATAGTGTGTACTGATGAAATGGGTGACGGTGTAGAATCTGCTAAACGTTCTGTGATTGTTTCTGGTTCGACATATACATTGGGGACCTGCAAAATTGAAAAGTGTCTGTCTCATTATACAATGAATACCGACGGAACCGCATGTGTAGCAGATAGACCAAATTGCGATGAGTTCCCTGCAAATGCACTACGTGGACACCGAGAATGGAATGCTGACGTTTTGTCTGGTTGTATAATAGATGCATGTCAGGGTGGTTATGGTGTGAAATACGATACTAACGAGTGTGTAGAATCGCCAACGGCTTGCGCATCTGAGACGGACCATATCGCTTCGGGTACCAAAAATTGGAATGAAGAGGAACAAAGGTGGGAGGCTTGTAAGGCTACCCAATCAAGCCAATGCGAAACAAATTACAGTGTGAATACAACCAATGGTACTTGTGTCCAGACAAAGGTAAATTGTACCTCAACAGAGACTACCGCCCTAGATGGTTATGCGGCAACCTCTGAAAAAACATGGAATGGTACTGCTTATGGTCCATGCAAGGTGACCGAGTGCAAAGCACATGCATCGGTTAATTCAGATGGTGGATGCGCCTGTAATGCTGGCTATAATTGGACAGGCAGTGTATGCGAATAATATCTTCAACATAAAACAAATCCCCCAGTTTCCTGGGGGATTTTTAGTTCCCCTCCTGCGCAGGAGGAGAACTCGTTTATGAGCGAGAATCAATATCAGTCTAGAATGAGAGCCAATTCGCTCGACACTACGTGTTTGTGCGTATACCGTAACGATTCCGCTACACTTCGTTTGCAGAATCTGCTTGTATTCCCCGCCCGTGGCGGGGGGGACCCGCAGGGTGGGGAGGGTAATCTGGATTCTTCGTAATATTGAACGTCTGGAACAATAATTATACCAACCCTCCCCGTCTTGTGACTACGTCACAATCCACCCCGCCCCAGGCGGGGAACTTAGATTTTCCCCACGAGAGCCAATTCTCCCTTTGGAGGGAGTACCGGCGTAGCCGGGGAGGGAGGTGTTCCCCTCCTGCGGAGGGGAGGGCCGGAACGGCAGGGTGGTCTTTTCGATGTTCGTATTATCTGGAATCAAAGACCACCTCCCCCTTGCGGGTACTCCTCCGCAGGAGGAGAACTTTAATCCCCCCCCAACAAAAAATAAAAAAATCAGGTATCTTTTTAATTTACAGATTATATTTTTTATGATAAAATATTGTCCGAGAGAGCATGAAAAACGTATCACGTATTTTTTCAGCCATGGTGTGTTCCGCGTCATTGTTCGCTTATGGGGCGTATGGCGCTGTGGCAACTACTGCGGGATCAAATTTAACCGCATTTAACCCCAGCAATTCTTATAACAATCAATGGGCGTCCATGACAAACGGCCGTTACGACAGCACCGCTTCGGCCAAGGCTGACTTTGGCAACTGTAATGCGATTGTATTGCGTTGTGCGCAACCAAAGTGTGCTAATGGTGGCTGTGGCGAAATGGGTGTGGCTGCGGGTATTGTATCTGGTTGTGTAAAATCAAACGATAAATGCAAACAATACGGTGATGATTTAATAAATTATATGACTGCCCAATTGGTGGCCAGTTCCCAGGCGAAAATAAACGCTGCAAATGCTGAACAACTCCAGGCTGCCCAGCAAGCGGCCGAGCAAGCCCAGGTTGCCGCCCAACAGGCGCAAATGGCGCAACAGCAACAAATTGCCGAAATGCAGAGCAATATGCAACAGCAAATGATGCAAATGCAACAACAGATGGCAGAGCAAAGTGCCCAATCTGCCCAGGCAATTGCAGATGCTTTGGCGGCCAGTCAGCAACAGCAACAACAGGCTATTTCAGAAATGAGATCTGCGGCAACAACTGCGGCCCAGGCTGAAGTGACCGGGGCTGTGGTGACCCAAGAGGACAAAGAAGCGATTTCGCGTGGTGTATCCGAAGATGTTTTGTTGCGTAATACGATATCTGGACAAATCACTACATACATAGATGATGCAAAAACATCTTTGGATGAAGTGAAAGCAGCAATGAATACCGCGTTTGAATATGCGGGCTGTGATAATCGCGGTGATAACTGCGCAGGGCCAAAGCGCGTAAAGAAATGGCGTGAATTGGCGGTGGAGTTTATCGACCCGTATGACAAGGTTGTTGATAATATCTCCAACGCATTGGACATTGCCCAGGTTGTTGGTGCAGATTTAAACGATATTTATATGATGTTGAATAATTCTTGTAATCAGTGGGGTCAGTATATGTGCACAGGTAATGGAACAATTACTTATGACATAGATCCAAAAACAGGCCAAAAGGGCGCCCCATCGGTGTGTGAATCTGCGCAGAATTGTGATAATGCAATGTATGAGCATGCTGATTGCGTGGCTAATTGTAACAATTTTAATAAGAAAGCTGAAAAAGATGCTCAAGAAAAGTTTGGTGTGGGCATGGATGTTATGGCCGAAACTATAGGGTATGATTTTAAACAAGATTGTAAACGGCAGTGCCAACCGATACTGGAACAAAAATGCGGTTTGACATGTAAACCTTGCACATTGTTGAAACTTTTGCCGGACAAGGAAGAAGTGTATGATATGTGGGTTAATACAGAAAGTAATTCACCAAATAATCAGGTTATTGTTGCCTGTGCGTCCAGTGCTATGAAAACAGGCCTGTTGGCGCGTCATGCAAAACGCAAAAGTGGCGTTGGGACTTTGGATTTAGAGATTTTGGAAGAATGGATAAATGCGCACGAATCAAATACGGTAAAGAATAGCGATTCAACAAAAATTGCAGAATATTGCGCAGAATTTCCAAATATCGAAGCGGTAAAGAACAAAAAAGTTATAGATCCAAAACAATTGTGTAAAAATAACTATAAAGATGATTATTGTGAAAAAATTGACCCGAAATATGCAATATGCGATACGCATCCATGGAATGCTGGATTTTATGACGACAAGGCTCTAAAATCGGACAATCTGGAAAAAACCAAAACCGCGGTTGGGGACAAGGTGACTTTGGTGTCCCAGCAATTGTACAAGCAATATGAATATTTGCGCGCCACATTGAAAAGACTGGAAACTTCATTAAAGAAATCTGTGTTGGCTGCCAAACTTGAAAAGGCTGGCGCATCGTCAAATAATTCAGGCGGGGGCACTGGTGGTTCAAGTCGTAACAGCGATAATACAATTGTTTTGGCTGGGGCTGAAAATTGTTCTAACAAAGACAGCAAGGAAGCGGTATATTCATGTCTTCAAAATAATGCAAATCTGGTAATAACTGCTGCAAGTACGAACGCAGTCAAGGCATGTAAACAGTTAAGGTCAACACTAGACGCAACATTGCCTGCATTTGGTTTTGGTACCGATTATGGTAAGATAGGTAGTGAGTGCGCAAAAATAACATCGTGTAATAAAAATGTAGCGGTTTCTTGTGCTCAACAATTAAAATTCCTAGTGATGAATGAATTGGATAAACGAAAACAGCAAACCCAAGGATTACAATTTCTTTTAGGTGGCACAAGATAATACAAGTTCTTTATCGATTCTCAGTCCCGCCTACCTCGGCGGGATTTTTTGTCTTCAAATTAAAATTCCCCGCCCGTGGCGGGGTGGCACGTAGTGCCGGGGAGGGTAATCTGGATTATTCGCAATACCGAACGTCTGGAGCTAAAATTTATTTGCACCCTCCCCGCCATTCTGGCACTCCCCTCCAATGGAGGGGAATTTGCTCTCGAACTAGGCTAATGCTAGTTCTTTAGCGGGTTGTTTGCACAAAAAATTATGCAAAATGCTTGACTTTTGATGTTTTATTGATACAATTTGCATAAATGTTTCGTCACAAGCGGAATTTTTAATGCAAGAACAATAAAACAAGAGAAAGAAAAATGTACGCAATCTTTCAGACTGGTGGAAAACAATATCGCGCCCAAGAAGGCGACATTGTAAAAGTTGAAAAACTGGATGCTACTGGTTCGGTCACTTTTGACCAGGTTTTAATGGTTGGCGACAAAGTTGGTACACCTTTTATCGAAGGTGCTTCTGTTGTTGCTGATGTTATCGA
>DBXG01000031.1 GCA_002309215.1 Alphaproteobacteria bacterium UBA1218
CTTGAAAAAGAAAACGAACTTGTGATTGGAATCCAAAAAGGGTTAAAAATGGAACTTACAGAAGCCGAACAACGTCAAAAACGTGCTATGATGTTATATGTTGACGGTGGAATTGAAAAATCAGAATATGAAATGATTAAAGCCGAAACAACACAGAAAAAGGCGGAATTGGAAGAAAGATTGAAAAATTATACCCAAATTGACGAAGATATTGCCAAAACTGCTGAACAAGTTGTAAATATTGCGGGAAATGTCAGTAAAATCTTTATGAGTTTAAATCCAGGTGAAAAGAACCAACTTTTACGTATGATACTTTTAAACTGCAATCCTGGAGATAAAAAACCCCAGATTTCCCTACAAAAACCATTCAATTTTTTTGTTGAAAATCCGGTATGTACAGATTGGTTGGGGCAGCTGGATTCGAACCAACACTGACGGAGTCAGAGTCCGGAGTTCTACCATTAAACTATGCCCCAATGCGGTTTGTATTATATCTTTATTATTTGTTTTTTCAACTATAAAATGTCATTGATTACAGTCAATCAACAAGAATCGAACCCACACAAAAAAACACCGCCGTTTAATCAGGCGGTGTTTTTTGTGTTTTAACCTCTTTGATTAGATGCCACAGATTCTAATTTCTTCTTTTGCAATAACGCAATCTGATTTTCTAATTTGGCTATATCAGTACGAATTTCGTCAATGGTTCTATCTTGCTGCGCAATCTTATTCTCATATTCCTTGACGATTGCTTCACGTTTTTTATCTTCTTTGTTTGCTTTATTTAATAATACACCCATTTGTACTTGTAATTTTCTTAACGGATCTTTTTCCACAGCGATTGATAATTTATTTTTAATAATATCGTCTATGATGTCGATAAATTTAAGTGATAATAATCGTATTTCTTTATCGCGCGGGTTCCAGAATATATACTTGCGACATTCAGGGTAATCGGTTGTAATGAAAGACTTAAAGTCAGGAATGAACTTATCCATATAATTGATTAAAACAATCAACATTTCATATGCAGATGGATAAACTAGTTCATCTTTTAGACCAATACAATGATGCCACATTGATACACATTTTTGACCATCATGTACGTCACCATGTTGCTTGTTTACAATTTGTATAAGCTCTGGTTTTAATTTATTCCATATCACATCAAATTCATGTTTAGATTCTAACTTTTTACCACTAAATACGATATCTAATTCGTATACAGACGCAATTTGACTTTCTAAAACCAATTGCTTGGCTATATTTTCAATATCCTTTGGTATTTTCTTGAAATATTGAGAATAAATCCTTAACCAATACAATTTTGCTATTTCGGATTTTAACGTTTTGAAAAAACTCGTATCCATTTTTATTATCTTTTGTGTTGTTTCCAAAATAATCTCAGACTTCGGGTTTTCTGGATACAATCTTGCAAATGCCAACGGCTCTATAACGCACTTCATAAAGTCTTTATCGGAACAATCACAACGTACATCAATTAAACGCTGACAATCTATTTTTCCAGCGGAAAGCAAATTTTCAATTGCGACAACCATTTCATCGTTTAATGGTGATTTGGAAAAAAACAAGGTCTTGAAAGAAAATTCTTTTGTTTTTCCCTTGATTTTAACATCTTCTAATCGCCAAGTCAAAGCCATATGGGTCAATAATACTCGCGAAAAATCATCTATATTAAACTTGTTTATACTCGGACTATATTTCATTATATTTCCTTTTGTTTATAATATCTTATGAACAGTAACAATATCACAAATTATATAAATTGTCAATTATAAACACACAACAAAAAACACCGCACAATCGTGCGGTGTTTCCAAAAAGGATAATAAAAAAACATTAAAAGGGAATATCGTCTGCAATGTCTTCTATGCGAACTTCTTCGCGTGGTTGCGCTGGTGCACTGCTGGTTGTATCCGCACTGCCGTCCATTGCTTTGGCACCAGACAATATGACCATTTGACCAGAATATGGGTTCAGCACAACTTCGGTTGTAAATGTATCAACGCCCTGTTGGTTTTGCCATTTACGTGTGCGTAACGCACCTTCCAAATACAACTTGGTCCCCTTTTGCAACATACGTTCTGCAACATCAACCAAACTTGGATTAAATATCACAACACGATGCCATTCGGTTTGCTCTTTTTGTTCACCGGTTTGTCTGTCGCGCCATCTGTCCGATGTAGCCAACGAAAACGTGACAACCTTTTGACCACTTTGCATAGTACGAACCTGAGGTTCTTGTCCGATATTACCAACCAATATTACTTTATTTATACTACCTGCCATTTTTACTTCCTTTGTTTTAATCTATGGTTTAATGATTGCGAAAAAAAAACATAAACACAAGCAAAAAAGAAACGCATCATAAACGATGCGTTAAACTTATTCTTCGTCATCTTCTGATTCGTCGACTTCTTCTTCATCTTCCTCCACAGCATTCAAATCGATTTCCTTTGGCACGCCCAAAATATCTTCGATTTTTTCAGAAGCAGCATCCAAATCCATTTTATGCAGAACGGCAAACTCCTGGGCCATGCGTTCCAGCGCACGCAAATACAACTGACGCGCAGAAAATGT
Source organism: Alphaproteobacteria bacterium UBA1218 (assembly GCA_002309215.1). Lineage (GTDB taxonomy): Bacteria > Pseudomonadota > Alphaproteobacteria > Rs-D84 > Rs-D84 > Enterousia. The sequence goes on from DBXG01000031.1 coordinate 2,602, forward strand.
CATAGTGTCCGAAGCAGTTCGTCTTTGCAAATCACGTACAACCTCTGCCAGTTTCATAGGATCGCCAGAATTGATATTTTCTTCGTATTGTGCGGCACGACGCGCCCAAATCATACGCTTTGCACCAGCCTTGCCTTTGGCAGAAGCAATTGCTTCATCCAACTTTTTTGCACTAGATAACGGACGCAATCCAGATAATTCAGCCCTTTCCAATGGGACACGCAAAGTCATATGATTTCTTTCGAAATCAATAACCATCATTTTTATCTTCTGACCACCGATTGTTTGTTCTTCGATACGAAGCAACTTGCCAACACCCTGGGTTGGATAAACAACATATTGACCAGACTTAAAATCCAATTTTTTTGTAGGCATATTTCACAACTCTTGTCTTTTGCCATTCTCTCTACAAGTCCAATTATAACACAAAAAAACGAAAAAACAAATATTTGGCAAAAAATTATTGTCCAAGGCCCGCAGGTGAAAAACGTCCTATGTTATTGAACAGTTCTTCAATAGCATTTAACTCTATCGCAGCCGGTATATCTGTTTCACCCCTTGCCATTTTTATATCTTTCAAGTCGTCATCATGCAAAATCTGGGTTTTAGTCACTTTTCCATTATTGACCCATGCCAATAAAACAACTTTGTTATCATAAGTCACAGGCAACGGCCCACGCATATTTTCATCAGCCCCATAATATATCCACACTTCATCGCCATACATCGTTTTCACCTGGGGATCTCCGATTTCATCTTGTAATTGCGCGGTTGTCTTGATACCCGCCAATTTAGATTCCAAATCATCAGGCATCACATACCCACGATGTTTCGTCTGAAAAGTGCAAGCACACAACCCAATCAGTAATACAGATAATACTTTTTTCATTTTTACCCCTCACCATTATCTTTGTTTATTTTCACCGCAAAATTTGCGATATGTTGTTTCAATTCAACCTTGTATAAATTATTTGACTTTGCTGCCTCTACCAACTTATCAAAATTCGGGTTCACAGAACGCGCAGCAGCAAATCTTGTTTCAGACTTCATAAACTCTTCCAATGGGAACGGTGTATCAACACACGAATCCATTATCAAAGGATTTTGTCCACTGTCTATGACCGATGGGTTAAATCTGAATAGTGGCCAAGCACCTGTATTTACCAAATTAGTCTGGTGTTCAACACCGTTTTGCAAGGCAAATCCATGTGCAATACATGGCGCATAAGCCAAAATAATAGATGGACCGTTGAAACTTTCTGCCTCTCTGAATGCACGTATTGCCTGAACCTGATTCGCGCCCAATGCGATTTGTGCAACATAGGCGCCAGACATCATCGCGATTAAACCTAAATCTTTCTTGGCATGCGTTTTACCGCCAATCGCAAACTTCATAGACGCACCAAACGGCGTTGATTTAGATTGTTGGCCACCTGTATTAGAATAACCTTCGGTATCCAGAACCAAAATGTTCACATTTTCACCACTATGCAAAATATGGTCCAATCCACCATACCCAATGTCGTATGCCCAACCATCACCACCAACAATCCACACAGATTTATCAACAATCACGTCCAGCAAACTTTCTGCATATCTGGCACGACTATCAGACATATTCTCCAATTGTTTTTGTAAATCTTTCTGAATTTGACGTTGTTTATCTGTATCCGATTCAGCAAACAAAGATTCAACATCCTTTATGCCTAATTCGAACAGAACACTGCGCAAAGCAAAACGTCTTTGATTCAGGGCAATTCGCATACCCAAACCATATTCTGCATTATCTTCGAACAAGGAATTAGACCATGCTGGGCCACGACCATTTGCATCACAAGTCCATGGTGTAGTTGGTAAATTCCCACCATATATAGACGAACACCCCGTAGCATTTGCAACAACCATTTTATCCCCGAACAAATGCGACATTAAACGAATATACGGTGTTTCGCCACAGCCTGAACATGCACCAGGAAACTCAAAATAATGTGGCAGTAATTCAATATGCTTTGGAATATTCAGATTCAATTTTTGCTTGTCAATATCTGGGATTTGCAAAGACGCATCAAATGCTTTTTGATTTTTAATTCCGTCGCGCATTGGTATCAAAGATATTGCACCAACCGGACAATTCTTCATACATAAACCGCAACCTGTACAATCAGCAGGCGATATATTCAATGTATAAAATAAATCACTGCCCAGTTCAGGTGTTTTCACAGGCACAACGGTAATACCGTTTTGTTGTGCTTTTTCCATTTCAGATTTATTCATAATCTTGATACGAATTGCACCATGCGGACAAAGCATTGAACATTTTCCACATTGAACACACTTGCTTAAATCACAAGTCGCCACGCGTGAAGCCAGCGCACGCTTTTCATATTTGGATGTTCCGATTGGATATTGCCCTGCCCCAAATGTTCCATCAATCTTGAATCTGGATACAGGTATATCATCACCACGACCCGCTACCATTTCACCAAGCGTCCCAGCAATCTCTGCCGGTGTATCCAAAGTCATTGCAGGAATAAAATCAGGTGCGAATTCAGAAACAGACGATGGGAAATCATACTTATGCAAATACGAAGATGCTTTGTCCACAGCGTTCCAATTTGCCTGAACAACATCCATACCTTTCTTTTTATAAGTTTTCTCAATCGCGACTTTGGCTGCATCTGCCGCAACCTTTGGGTCTATGACATTTGTCAAATTAAAGAAATTCAACATGATAAAAGTATTTATACGATTACCCAACCCCAATTCATTTGCAGCCGCATTTGCGTCCAAGAAATATAATTTTGCACGCATACGAATTAAATGCTCTTGGGCAGCTTTTGGTAGATTTATAAATGCTTCATCAGTAGCCATAGATGTGTTTATCATAACTGTTCCACCTGCACGTAACGCATTAAACACATCAAATCTTTGTGCAATCATAAAATTAGAAACACAAATAAAATCTGCAGATTCTACCAAGTATTCACTTTTAATCGGCTTGTCCGAAAAACGAATATGCGATTGAGTTATTCCACCAGATTTTTTAGAATCATACACAGCATAAGATTGCGGATATAAATCAGAGTTTTCACCAACAATTTTTACAATATTTTTAACCGCACCAACAGTTCCGTCACTGCCCACGCCCCAAAGCACAGCAGTTTTAACATCTGGATTTTCAATTGTAAATGTTTTGTCTGTATTCAACGATAAATTTGTTAAATCATCATCGATACCAACTGTGAAATTGTGATGCAGTTCACCACGCATCATATATTCAACAATCGCTTTGACATCACGTGGCTTAAACTCTTTAGAGCCCAAACCATATCGGCCACCAAACACAGCAATCTTGGAATCAACAATACTGCGTACATTTTGATACAGCGGTTCACCAATCGAACCTGCTTCTTTTGTTCTGTCTAATACAGCAATTTGTTCAACCGACTTTGGTAATAATTTCAAGAAAGCGTCCACAGGGAAAGGATTAAACAAATGCACACGAATTAAACCGATACCCTTTGGTAAAAACGCCAAAGTTTCTTCGATAGTTTCACAAGATGAACCCATCGATACAATTACATATTTTGCATTTTTATCACCAACATAATCAACAACACCATATTTACGCCCTGTCAGTTTTGCAAATTCATCCATACATTGTTGAACAATTTCTGGCATATTTGCATACAAAGAATTTGATGCCTCACGACTTTGGAAATAGACGTCCGGGTTTTGCGCAGTTCCGCGAATAAAAGGTTTATCTGGATTCATACCACGCGCACGATTTTCCATAACCAAATCATCAGGAATCAGTTTACGTAAAACATCATCTTCGATACGAACCAACGCAGATTCTTCATGACTGGTTCTGAACCCATCAAAGAAATGTAAAAACGGAACACGCGAACGCAAAGTCGCGCTATGCGCAATCGCAGCCATATCATGTGCTTGTTGCACATCATGACTGGACAGCAAAGCAAAACCAGTTTGTCGAACAGCCATAACATCGCTGTGATCACCAAATATAGACAATGCATGCGTAGCCAATGCACGCGCCGCAACATGCATAACACACGGGGTTTGCTCACCCGCAATTTTGTACATATTTGGAATCATCAACAACAGTCCTTGGGACGCAGTAAAAGTTGTCGCCATTGCCCCCATCTGCAAAACACCATGCAAAGCACCGGCTGCGCCAGCCTCTGACTGCATTTCAATAATCTCAGGAATTGCGCCCCAAATATTTTTCTTGTGCTGGAAAGACCACTCGTCCGCCAGTTCGCCCATAGTACTGCTGGGGGTAATAGGATAAATTGCGGCACAATCAACACATCTGTATGCAACATCAGCGGCCGCCCAATTTCCGTCTACTATCAATCTTGCCATAATAAAAAACCTTTACTTTCAAATAAATATCAACCTGGCACAGATATTACCGCTTTTACGGCACAAACGCAAGATGTATTCTTTATGCCCTCCCGAATATCAGAATATTACAAAACCGCCCAAATCACACTTTGCAAAAAACACTGTGTAAAAATTGGGCGGTGGGGCTTGTGATAGCGACGTTTAATCTATCTTGGCGACAACTTTTGGCCAAGATTTTTCAGTATCCAATGGATGCTGTTGATATTTTACATTAGAAAAATCTATGTTGTTCAAATCAAACCAGCGAATTGTCGGATTATACATTGTTGTATAGTATATCTTGTTATTTGTCATATCTGTCACGCTGGTCCATTGTGTTGCCAGTGGAATATCTGGAACTTGTTTAACATCTGTAAATTGTGCCCCAATTGGAATTGTCAAAGCCATCATAATATGAAATGCTTGCTCGACCGTTTTTTCCGCAGTACTTAACATCGGTGCACTGGTTTGGAAAAATGCAGCACGAACGAACCTGGACGGCGGAGTCATATCCCCCGGCAACCCCAGCAAGCCTGAACCATGTCCCAAAGGCGATACGTATATATTACCAAATTCATGTGCGTCTGCATTACCAGGATGCAGATTTACATAATTACTTAAATTATTTATATGCCAATCATACGCAGGCGAATTAGTTAAAACCCCAAGTTTATTATCATGAACCATCGGGATTCCGTTTATATATTCTATCACAATTTGGCGTCCAAACTTATCAGCAACGCGCCAATGCAAAGTTTCTGCACGCGGATCTGTCGCAGTTATACGCACAGTTGGCAACGCAGCAATCACATCATCAACTGTCTCGAAATTACCCAGCACCCACGCAACAAATTGTGTATCAGAAAGCGTTATGTCATTTTGCTCTGGATTATATTTTGGGTATGAACCAAATTTAGGAAAATAAAACAAACCTGCGGACAGCCCTACTTCGTTTAAGCCTTCGATAACATAGTCTTCGGACGCTAAACCAACATAACCATAAAACGCGCTAAACTTCATACCATCACGTTTGCCATCTGGCAACATAGATTGTTCTTGGTGGCCACGTGGCACAATCAAATAATCGCTGGGCGATTCACCATTTGCCCATTCTACACTGCGCGCAACAATGTTGGCACCGTCTGCTGATTGTAATGTAATTCCTGTGCAAGAATCTGCACGATGATGAATCCCAACAATTGCCAGTATCATCAAAAAAGTAAAAGTTTTTATTTTCATTATGTTCCCTCTGATATCCATTCTAAGAATATCCAACACAAAAGCACCAGGAACCTATTCCATATCAAAAAACCGCCAAAACTGGCGGTTTTCAGAATTTGTTGTATGTCGTTATATACCAAGCCTGTGATGAACCTTGAACATAAATATCGATTCGTTACCAAATGCATCTGTATTATTTGGATTCACACGATATATAAATCCAACACCCGCATCTGTAAACGCACCGATTGATTTCTTATAAGTCGTTGTGAAACGCAACTCACGCTTTACCGCAGACAAATCAACATATTCAGTATGTGCATTATTCATGGCAATTTCATACTTATCATTGTTTTCAACAACCTCGAAATCTGCATAGCCATAGCCCATTTTACCATCAACAACCGCCAAAGGCATAGCGGCAGTAAATCCAAATCCACCAACATCAAGACCAAACGCAAATGAATTAGATTTTATGTTTGACATATCTGAAATAAATAATCCGTCCGCCACAGCATCAGTAATCGCATAAGTTCCACGCAAAGACAATTTTACATCATCAAATGGTTTATATGTTGCTATCGCATCAACATACTTTGTATCCGCACCATTCAATGCCAACAAACCATCGCTGACCATGCCCAATACTGTATTATCTTCGTGCATAACACCAAACGACATATTCAATCCAAATACATCGTTATTATACTTTGCATCCATCGCACCACCATTTACCAAGCCTAACCGTCCAGGTTCATATTGCGATGAAACAACAGGATCAGTATCTATTAAATTTTCATCTGTGATTGCACCAACAAACGCGCGCCCACCAAAACCAAAGTGTCCATGTTTATATGTCGCGTCCACAGATATACTGTTCGACACCAAATTCAGCAAACCGTTTGCACGTCCATTAAAACGCGATTCTCCGTCTGTTAAATGGTGTTGATATTCAGTTGCCAAATCAAACTTTTCATTACTGAATGTGACACGCATATCATCCAACCCATTCATATTGTCATTATAAGCACGCGAAGATATCGCCATATCTATCGTCAAATTACCAACCTTGTTTGTGCGTTTATTTGTAGAATCTATATCAAAGTCACCCAACACATCGCCCATATATAAGCCATACTTGGATTCGCTGGTATCTGCTGCAATCGTGCTGTTCCACACACGTGGCAAAGACAAAGTTCCATCATTACTTTCCAAAACATCATAGAACGAAGTTCTTATCACCCCCCGTCCAGTCAAAGACAACACGCTTGACGCACGACTAGAAGTATTTGTTGCAGAACGCCAATACGCGCTTTTACCCGTAGAAGACACAATTGTATTTTTATCAGAATCATAAAAATAAACATTTGTTCCTGGTCTGGTTGCACGTTCAAGATTTATTACACCATAACCAAATACTTGCTTGAAACTGTCTAAATAATTTTCATCTGATGTATCAAATTCAGCAGGCAAAGTGTACATTTTCTTCAGATAAGTAATCAAAGCCTCATCTGTCCAACCTTCTGCCTTAGTTGATTCTGGATTTGTCCCCAAATACGGACCATCAGCAGTCAAAGCCAATAACAAAAAGATTTGTTTAGGTGTGGCATAAGGTTTGGCATTGTACTGAGAATCTTGGAACGCACTTTGTACCAAAGCAACTGCGCCAGCCATGGCAGCAGTAGCATCCAAATCAGTATCCCCAGGCGCAGCAAAACACCATGGATTCATTGAACCATAATTACCGTTTCCTGCCAAACCACAAATACGCGATGAATATTCGATTGATGAATCATTTTCATCATACCAACGCGACAAACGCAAAGTACCAGCATCTTCGGCACTATATTCATCAATAGAAACATCATACGTCCCATTAGCAGGTTCCACTGCAACAACAGTCATAAATAAATTTTCCAAATCAGGATAAACAACCGGCGCAAAATTTTCAAATGTCGCAGGCTGTGAGGCTAATGAAGCGCCAGCAGAAAGATAGCCATACCGATTATGCCCTGCTGGATTTACTAAAATCTGTTTCTGATAATTTCCAAGATATGAATAAGCCAATTCTGCATCCGCCGCAGGTGTATTTACCGAAGCATCATCGTCTGTATTTAAATTATAATAATTATTTATCAAAATCCCATAAGTTGTCTTTGCCAATGCCTCTGAAACTTTCACAGTTTCTTCATATTCTGCCTTTGCACCTGTGACAGTTGCATAATCAAGCCCGACCGAAGCCGCAGGCAAAGACAAATTTGCAACAACATTTGTCACATTGTTTCCAGAATCTGATAAACGCAACGCACTATTTATTGCATAAAAATTTTTATAATCCGCCGGTGTTGCCGACACTTCTTTGGTCAAAGTCAACGCATTTGAATTCCCCATAGAATACATCTGGTCTATATCACCATTTGGTTCTGAAGATATATACAAACTGCTACCTATGATTTCACCATTATATTTAAGATAACCCTTATATTCATTGTCATCGGAATCTGTCGCAACAAACACCCACCCACCTGCAGAATCTCTTACCACAGATTTAACAGTCAAAGTTTTTCCGAACAAATTAAATCTATCGTTTACCGCCAACTCTGTTCCTGAAATATTATAAGTTCCAGAACCTGCTGATGCAGCATCATCCCATACTTTACCGCCACCAGTTTTGTAAACCAGCAACTGACCATTTGGTACAAAACCGATATAATCAGCAGAGGCACGTTCACCATAATTCCAACCGGCTATTACCTTTGCTAACTTTGTATCAGAATCTGTCGCCAGTCCAAATACAGTCCCAGAATCAGATAAATCGTAATCAGTACCTTCGGTTTCTGCCACAGCCGTTCCAGAATAATTGAAATATTTATGAGTTGTCGTATCCAGCGCATCGGTCAAAGCATTTCGACATTGTTCACTAGTATTGCCATACGTTTTACACTTAGATTGAACATTCGAAATTTGTGCGTAATCAATCCATTCGATAAAACCGTCACTCGCACTGTCCACAGCATTTACACCACTACTAGTAATCATAGCAACATTAAACGGTTTTCCGCCCCCTGGGATATCTGTAAACGGCAAAGAACTTAAATCAAAAGGCGCCTTATCATTGGTCAACCTGATTGTGTACATGCCCAAATATCCACGAACAAAAGCATCATACGCATGCGAAGCCATCAAATAATTAAAACCATCGATTGACATATAATCAAAATCAAGCCCATATGCACCACCAGATTCCCAATCTGAATAATCACAACTTGAACCAGAACAATTTTCGCCAGGCCCTTCTGGCAAATTCATAGTGAATAATTTTGTTAATGACGACGACGAACTGTCGCCACCACCACCCCCAGGACGGGTTCCACCAGACGAAGATGTTCCATTTTTATTGTCTGAATCAAAAGCATCTGTCAGCAACGCAATACCACCAATCACACCAGCCACCCCAAGTGCAGACAACACAACAATATGCGATGAAGAAAGCCCACTAAAAAAGTCGTACTCTTCCCCATTTGCAGCAACATTTTTTCTGCGCCGATATTGCTTGATTTGATTATCACAGTTCGATGCATCGGCACCATACATTTGCAAAATCTGAATTGCCCGCTTGTCATTATTCATGACCGCAGTACAAACCAAAGACAAGCCGGTAGAATCCGTATAATTTATATCAACACCAGAATTGATTAAATATTGGACAGTTTGTATATCGCCACGACGCGCAGCCGATAACAGTTGCGCAGCACTTTGGAAATCAGAACCATTCGCGCCAAGCGCACCACATGGTATCAGCAACCCCAAGAACAGCCAAAATCTAACGTTTTTCATGAAATCGTTCTCTCTTCAAGTGAAAGTTTAGCATAAAAAATCATATCGTGTCCAGCATTTTTACTTATATAATTCTCAATTCCGAACAAATACAAGTTCGAGAGTAATTCCCCTCCACCGGAGGGGTGGATTGTGACGCAGTCACAAGACGGGGAGGGTTGAAATAAGAAATAATTATTATGCCAGACGTTTAGTATTACGAACACACCAGAATACCCTCCCCACCCTGCGGGTCCCCCCCGCCACGGGCGGGGAATCTGTATCAGGCTAAAACGAGCGCAAATTCCCCTCCTGCGGAGGGGTGCCAGAACGGCAGGGTGGTCTTTTCGATATTCGTATTATCTGGAATCACAAAGACCACCTCCCCCTGCGGGGACTCCTCCACAGGAGGAGAACTAATGATTGTTTGGGTTTGTATTGATGAAAAAATTTATTTGCTATTTTCTGCTTCTAGTGCAGCTTTTCTTTTATTATACGCTTCAATAATGCGATTAGCATCAGGTTCTATTTTTGCCTTCAGTTTTTCTTGTTCCGCAGTCTGTTCTTTTTGCTCTTTCGGTTTACACACAAAAACATGATATGGAATTTTTGCTTTGTTTTTTATTTTAGTATATTCACATTTGCCATTGGAACAAGCTTTTGTACAGTCAGCCTTTTTTTCGTATTCGCCATCAGCCAGGTCTATACAATACCAACCTACTTCATTGCTTGTTTCGCATTTTTTATTAGTGCCCTGACACGTTTTTTTACAATCTTCCTCGCTCAGTTTGCGTGATTTGGGCTCTGATTTGGGCGGAGTTTCGTTTGCCGATTGTGACGATTCATAACATACGGTCTCACCAGCTGTTTCTTTATACTCCTTGAACGAAGCGTTATAACCACACTTTTCTACTCCGCATTTGTTTTTACAACGTTGTTTTATTGCATTTTGTTCATCAAGTGTTAGAACCATGGGGTTATCACTTATTTCACCTTCAACATATTTTTTTAACGTAGCTGCAAATTTTTCATAATCATCATTGAATCTTTTTCTGAATTCCGGTGGCTGACTTACCCATCGCTCCCGGTTAACATGCAACCATTTGAAAGCCTCAGAGCTGTTTTTGAATGCCGCAGAAAAAGCAAAGTTGCTTGCCATGATAGCAACCATTCCAAACAACAAGCGGTGTAAACGGAACAATTATTTCTCCTCGGTTTTTTGGAGTTTTTCGTTTATTTCCTTGTATTTATCAACAACCTTTTGTGCATCCGCGCGAAGCGCAGCCCAATCGTCACCCGTTGCAGAATTGTTTTCCCCAGCATCACATGTCCCTTTGGCATCGTTAAATTTTGATCTATCTGGACACTCTATATTATCCGTGACAAACTTCAGTTCAAAATTAAATTGTGCACATGATGATGTCCAGAATTTGTTGCTTGGCATCCAATGCGCAAGAGTACAAAAATCATTGTTATTAAAAGTAGTATCCATAAGCGCAAACTTTATGTTATCAAGAAATTTATCCGGTGCGGATTTTTGTGTGCTTTTTATCACACAGATTTTCTCATCAGTAAGTTTTGATTCTGTATTTGATATTTTGTCCGGCAAATCTTTGCACATCTGTTCAAATTTACCTTGGTCGCTGGATTCTGCACCAGATTCTGATTTTGCTTTTGGTTTTGATACTTTCTTTTTAGGTGCAGTTTTTTTGGTTTTAGGTTCTTCTTGGGCCTTTGGTTTTTGCCCTGGCAACTCCTCACATTGTCCTGAAAATGGATTAATATCCCAACCTTCACGACATGTTGCCTCTGCATACGACCGAACACTTGGGAAAAAGCCCATCAAAATAAATGTCAAAAATAAAATAAATGTTTTCATGTCATAAACCGTTTTTGTTTTTCAATTCATATGCCCAATTCCGGAACATTCAATCTGTTTTACATCCCAGCGTAAGCCTTTGCCGCTTCGCCCATGATTTCTTTCTTGGATTCTTCGGTCAGCAACTTATCTGCACAATCGATTTTCGGGGTTGGGCACAATTCTTCAATTGTTTTACCTTTTACTTCGGGTTTCAATTTAGCCTTGTCAATTATATCGATATAATTTCCAATATTATATGATTCCAGGTCCATTTTATCTATGTATTCAGGGTCTATTAAACCAGCTTCTCTGGCTTTGGATTTCAGTTTACTGATAGCTTTCTTGTTTTCTTCATCAGACGGCTTTCTGTCTTTGTTTTTCTTTATCAGTTCGCCAAGTTTGCCATTTATAATGCTGTTTCCAATAATACCACCAACGACACCAACCCCTGCCACAACACCGCCGGCAATCATACGGGTTTTTGCTTCTTTCTTAGCGGATGCCAGACCTTTTTCATCTTTTTCATTACCCACCGCTGCACGATAGCGTGATGCGTATGTCCCACCAGTCACACCGGTATTTTCATCGTCATACAGCCCCATGTTTGCATGGTCCAGAATCTCTTCGGCTTCGATACCTGGTTTCATCCCCAGGGCGTTTTTGCTTTCCCGCAAACTGGCCGCCAAAGAAATATATTCCGCACGATATTTCATCAATTCAGGGTTATTGCCACCTGGTAATTCAACTGGCTCAACACTAAATGGGACAGTTTTCCCTTCGCCGTACGTACAACGCATAGTCGCAATATATGCATCCATATCTTTGTCTGCAGCGCTGTCAGCCATTTTTTCAGAAATCCCTTGAGCTAATTGCATACCACCAATACCAGTTGCCAATGTGGTCAATCCACCCAACATACGATTAGCAGTCGATTGTTCTGTTTCTTTCGCTTTATCCAATTTAGCTTGGGCTTCTTCAAGTTTTTGTTGTGCCTCTGCTTTCTGTTCTTGTTTTTCATCATCGGTTACATCTGCATTACCTGCAGTATCGGCGCCGTCTTCTTCAACCGGGACCCCAGATTGACCACCGTTTGCACCTGCGTCAGACGCGGCACCAGTGCTTGATTCTATCTGCTGACGGTATTCATAAATTACTTTTCTGCATTCTTTGACTGTTTTTTCATCGGTACAATACGTACTATCCAGGATAGTAAAGGCATCGTCCGCCAGACTTTTTAGTGTAGCCACATCTTCTGCTTTTTCCATTTCGGCTATTTTGCCAGCCAAATCATCATCGCCGGCACCCCATGCCACCATCGGCATGCATATCAAAATTGCAGTCAAGATTTTATTCATCGTTTTCATTTACTTTACTTTCATTTATTTTACCAATACTTTGTAAACTTATTATGCGTTATTCTCCTTTAGCCTCTTTTTCGGCTTTGCTTGCTTCCCCTTCGTTCGCGCGTTCAAATGCTTCTTTTTGTTGTGGGTCATCGATATTATATTTTACCCCATTTGCACCAGTAACCGTTCCGTCTTTATTTCTAACTAACTCTTCTTCTGCTTTAGGGGCTTCTTGGTTTGTTCCCTTACCCTCCTCTGAACCAGGTTGTCCGGCACCTTTGTTAGGTTCGTTATTTGGGGTAGTCTGTCCTGTATCTTTTCGTAATTGAGCATTTTGTTCTGCCTTGGCGGCTTTTACTTCTTTTTCAGCTTTCTGTCTTTCAATCGCACGATCAATTGCACCAGATGTAATCAAGCCAACTGTTGTTCCAACACCTGCGCCCAAAAATGCAGATGATGCACCTTTCTGGGCACGTGTTTCACGATATGCATTTTCTTTGAATGTTGTCACGTCAATACCAAACCATTCCTGGGTACAAGTGAACATATCGCCAGCGTATGCTTTGCGTGATGACATTGGGATTGTTTGTTCTTTGCCAGCAAAGAAATTGACCGTATAGACACAATCAAAACTGCGTTCGTCAAACATTGCACCCAATTTTGTGCATGCAGTGCGCATTAAATCACGCAGTTTATACATACGTTCTTCATCCTTCTTGACATCTTTTTCTGCATTTTCACGTAATTTAGCGATAACCGAACCAAAACGCGATGCCAAACCCGAATCCTGTTCTTTGCACTTTGTCGCGATTGATTTGCAATTGTTCATAGCCTTGTCCCCGGCGGTTTTGCCAAGGCATTTATTAAATGTCATACCACATTCGTTTGCAATACATTGCATATAATCATTACCGCAATCAATCACAGCATTATAAGACTGTAATTCAACGTTCATATCACGATCAGCCTTGATCTCGGCCATAAATAATTTAACCTCTTCACCCGTACAGGTTAAATCACGTCTGCATTTATTTATCTTGTCGCCGAATGCTGTATCGCCATCCAAAGCACATTTTGTAAAATCTTTGCCACATACTTTGTCATCAGACATACATTTACGCAATCCTGTATCACATGCGTTTTTACCACCCATGGCATTTTGCAAGGCATTGCTCACCGTCTCAAGTGCTTCCTGGGCAGCAATTTTTGCACGCTGTTCACGAATACGTTCAGCCATCGCGCTATCAGATGAAGATGATGCAGACGTTGATGATGATAACACACTATCAAATTGGCTGGATTTATTAACAATTGGTTCAGACGTTTCTTCGGGTTCTGGTTCTTCTTCAACAGTTGCGGTTTCTGTTGCTGAAACAGGTACAGGTGTTGGTGATGTGTTTGCCACAGGTTTACGTCCAGTTGATGCCGCTGTTCCACGAATCGCGGCACGTGGTGCACCACACGCAATATTTTGTGTCGCAAACAAAGATGCCAATACCATAATCGGCAATGTTTTCAGAAAAAATCTATTCTTTATAACGTTCATCTTTGTTTCCGTTTTTCCCTTACTTTAACCTACCACATGCGGTGTCATAAAATCCACACAGTTGTTCAGCCAATGTTGTTTCGTATTCAAATCCTTCGGCGCATTTATGTTTCATATTATTTTCACACACTGCTGCAACGCAATTTCGTTTGCCTGATTTATCCTTGCACGATTGCTGTGTACCAGCCAATTTTTGTTTACGCGCGGTTTGATAAGCCGCTACAATATTCTGTAATGCCAAATCTGCATTTTTAACCGCAGCATCACGTGCAGATATCAATGTCGAGCGAATTTCTGATACATAAGTGTCACACCCAGTTGCCGCCACAGTACATTCTGAAAAATATTTATCAAAATTCGCATCAGATTCACAATTGCGATAATCAGCCAAACAACGTTTCGCATCAATTACACATGCGCTGATTTCCGATTCACACGCAGGCTTCTTTTTTTCCTTGTTCACTTTTTTGCTCAAACTTGCCATGTCTGCGGCAATCCCAGCCGCCTTGCAAGATTGTTCAATCAACGAATCGTAATTGTCAGACACATCTTCGCCAGTGCAATCTTTCACCTTTTTCAGACATTGTTCGGTTGCCCAAATATAACGCTGGCCAGGATCTTTTGGCGCTTTTTTCAATTCTTTATCAGATATAGTGTATTTAGCAGCATTGCCCGCAGTAATATTTTTCATTACACCAGCAGTTGATGGTTCGCCAGCAGATGCAGAACCGCAATACTGACAACGTGCCGCCGCATTTGCACCAATATTTATTGCACAAACTGAATCTAAACATCTGGTTAAATTCGCAGTAGAACACGCGCCAAACGCAAGGTGTGGCGCCACAAACAAGCCCATCACTAAAAACAAGTTGTGGTTTTTCATTTTCTCTCTTGTGAACAAGTATATCAAAATCCGAATATTAACGCAAACAAAAAATCATAAAACAACCTTTATTTTGTTCCAGATGCGAGAGTTAATTCCCCCCCCCATGACGGGGGTGACCGCTTGCGGTGGGGTGGGTATTCTGGTGTATTCGTAATACCGAACGTCTGGCATAATAATTATTTCTTATCTCAACCCTCCCCGTCTTGATGTTCGCAATGCTCACATCAATCCACCCCGCCCCAGGCGGGGAACTTACTCTCGAAACAACTAAAAAAACACCCGTTCGGGTGTTTTTTTTTGTTTCAACTGAATAAAATTATTCAGCAACTTCTTCTTTGGTTTCTTCTGTTGCCTTGTCTTCAGATTTTTCTTCTTTTTTATCTGCAACTTCTTCTGCTGGTTCTTCTTCTACTTTCTTGGTTCCAAAGACCAATTTTTTACCAGCAACCAAAGCATCAATTTCATCTTGGGATTGTGCAACATAAACCTTTACATCAACAATAACGTCTGGATGCAAAGCAATTTTTGTGTCAAACACACCCACAGATTTAATTGGTGAACCCAACATAACCTGGGCAGAACCAACGCTGATACCTGCGATTTCTTTCAACGCAACAGCAATATCACGCGAAGACACAGAACCATATAATTGACCTGTATCACCCGCCTGACGAATCATGTGCAATTTTGCGTTTTTAACTGCATCAACATGTGATTCTGCATCAGCCTTGGCCTTCTCATGACGGGCAACCAGTTCTGCTTTCTTGGCTTCGAACAAAGCAACGTTTTCTTTGGTAAAACGCATAGCCTTGTTATTTGGCAACAAGAAATTACGTGCGAAACCAGTTTTAACTTCTACTGTATCGCCAATGTTTCCCAATTTTGTAATTTTTTCTGTCAAAATAACTTTCATTTTATCTGTCCTTTATTTTATAAAGTTAGAGATTAACCCAAGTTATTGCGAACAAATGGCATTAATCCCAAATGACGTGCACGTTTAATAGCAATCGCTAATGCACGTTGATCTTTCTGAGAAACCCCAGAAATACGAGATGGAACGATTTTTCCACGTTCTGTTATATAATGCGACAAAGTTTTGATATCTTTGTAGTCAATAACCTTTCCCTTTAATGGGTTAGATTTTTTACGATAAATTGCTGCACGAACTGCCATTATGCCACCTCTTCTTCTGTGTTTTTCTTCATCATAACAGATGGTGTCTTGGATAATTCTTCAACACGAACATTCAAGAAACGAATAACATCTTCATCAATTCTGGAACGACGTTCCAATTCATCAATCTGAGAACCAGGTAATTCAATATTCAGCATTACATAATGCGCTTTGCGATTTTTACGAATTATATAAGCCAGATTTTTCAATCCCCAAAACTCTGTGGATTTTACATCGCCACCCAATTCCTTGATAATTTCTGTAAACTTAGCCGCTTTTTCTTTTACTTGCGGTTCAGTCAAATCTTGGCGAAAAACCAAGACGCTTTCATAATAAGCCATTTTATTTCCTTTGGTTTATACAGCCGACGACCCCATGTCATCAGCAGGAACAGTCCCAATTATGCAGTTTTTTTATAAAAATGCAAGTCTTTTTATAAATATGTATTAAATCTCTATTGACATAACCTTTGTCATTTTACTATCATCAAGATAGACGAGGGATTTTAATATGAAGAAGTTTCACAGAAATCTTAATATTATGTCCGTTTTTACGGCGTTGTTGCTGGTTATCGTGTTGCTGTTTTGGCGCACTTTTATGAACATCGCAATATCTAATGTGTTATTAAATGGCATAATTATCGGCACAACCATATTCGGTATCGGGTTGTGTTTTGTGAATATTTTCAATTTATTACCTGAATATAAATGGTTGCATGCTTATTTTGATGGACGTGCAGATTCTGGCTTTGTTCCAAAGTTATTGCGCCCTATTGCGTTGGCTCTGCATAACAGACACGCACATATCACGACAACCAGTTTAACAGAATTGCTTGATTTAGTATCTATACGAATCGAAGATGAACGCGATTCTGTGCGCTATGTGACAAATACCTTGATTTTCCTTGGGTTGCTTGGAACATTTTGGGGCTTGATTTTAACAGTCGGCGGATTTGCAGAATTATTGATGGGGCTGAATTTTGATGATGCTTCGGTATTGAACAGCATGCAAATTGGTATGGCAAAACCCTTGGCGGGTATGGCAACCGCATTTACCAGTTCTTTGCTTGGTCTGGCGGGCAGTTTGGCTGTCGGCTTTTTGGGGTTGCAATTACAGTTTGCACAAAACACAGTTTTCCAAGATTTGACTGAATTGATGTCCAAATTTGTGCTACAAAGCCCGGATACAACATCAAAATCTTTGGAATTGGTTGAAAATGCCCCTGTGACCGAGGCTGTGTACACCAAAATATCGGATATATATGATGCATTCACAGACTATGGCTATGAAATTTGTGATTTAATCCGCATTGATGGCAAGCATCCTGGGGTTGTGGCATTTGGCGCAGATGAAACCCTGCTTATCGGAACAACAAATGTTGATGATGAGATATTGAAAAACACTATGAAACGAATCGAATTGTGTTTTGCTGACACTCTTGAAGGTATCAAAATCAACACCCGCATATTATGCATATCCGGTAAAAAATCAGGGGCTGATAAAAACATAATTCATTTTGCAAATACTGAATCTTTGCGTAAATACATGGCAGAACACAAAAATATCCGTCCCCAAACAAAACAAGATTGGGAAACATTTGACGCTTATGCCGAATATATTCGTCTGGCAATCGAATATTTATTCAAACCAAATAAATAATAAAAAAGGGAGAGAGAACAATGTTAAACATACGCTTTCGTGAAAAAACAAATGCATGGCCTGGATTCGTGGACCTGTTTTCTAATCTGGTTATCATATTGATATTCTTACTGATTGTGTTCGTATTTTTATGGACAACAACCAGTGTATTTGGCAAACATTCCAATGCAAACAAGGTTGCAGAACTAAAGCAGGCAAACCAAGAACAAGCGGAAAAAATCGACCAAATGGAAGAAGACAACCAAACCGCCGAACAATTGCTGTTACGTGCACGTGATGCTTTGGAAAACCAAGAGGCAGAAAAAATCCAAATGGCAGATGCGTTCGAACAACAAAAAGAAGACATCGCAAACGCTTATGAGGCACAAATCTCTGAAATAGCGGAACAAACAGTGGACATCGCCAAGAATTATGAGGCACAAATTTCTGAAATGACCGTTCAACAACAGGAATTGTCAGACAAAATTGCAGAATTGACCGAACAATTAAAACGCGCAACTGATGAACGCGACGAGATAGATGCAAAGGTTGAAAAGGAAACTGCTGATTTGAATGCGCGTATTGACGAATTGACTGCTGAACTGGAAAAAGCGGAAGAATTGGCAAAACAGCAAGATGTTGAATATACAGCAATGTCAACCCGTCTGAACAAGGCTTTGGCTGATAAAGTCGCAGAATTAAATGTTATGTCGCAATATCAATCTGCATTTTATCGCGAAGTTAAAAACGCGTTGGGTGACAGAACAACAATCAAACAAGAAGGCGATAGGTTTATTGTGTCCAGCGATATCTTGTTCCCAAGCGGTTCGTACAAAGTATCACACGATGGCAAGTCTCAGTTGAAATTGTTGGCGAACGTCATCAAAGATTTTGAGAATAAAATCCCAAGCGATATAGATTGGATAATTCGTGTTGATGGCCATACAGACAATAAAGATGTCATGTCTGGAACACGAGACTACCGCAACAATATGGAATTGTCATTATTGCGTGCAACCGCCGTCACAAATGAATTAGTGAAAAACGGCGTATCAAAACGCAGATTGGTTCCATCTGGCTTTGGTGAATTACACCCTATTGCATTGGGTAGTGATGCTGAAAGTTTACAGAAAAATCGTCGTATAGAATTACAACTGACAAATAAATAACACAACAAAAAACACCGCCAATCTTGTCACACGAAGTTTTAACGAAGTATGATTGGTGGTGTGTTTTTATATTGTGTTATAAATGACGTTGCCCTATTTTTGCATCCCGCAAACGTTGGCTAGATTTTATTTTATTATACGCCAAAAGGTAATCAACGTAATTGCAAAACTCTTTAGTAATACACATATGCATAGCCATGCCATCGTGTCCATCATAGAGATAACACGACGATTTAAAATTTTCTTTACTACAACCTTCAATCTCCTGACATAAAAACCGCTTTATTTCGGACACCAAGAACTTTTGTGCCCAAGAAACCTCAACATCAGTTTTTTTGTTCTTAAACAATTTTATTAATTCTGGTTTCAATCTACTCCAGATATCCTCACATTCTCCTTGCGACATATGATAGCCATCTGTTTCTGTGAATTTCATTATGTTACGTATATCATCTAAAGTCATATCTTCACTAGTAATAATTTCTGCTTGAATCGCACGTACAGCATATTGAAGGCCATACCAGCGTATATCATGCTCGTAATACAATTTATAAAAAAATACTTTTGCTTCTTTGGTTGGTAATTTTTTAAAAAACTCACTGTCTGCAACCTTAAATGTCCGATACAACTCGTTTGCAGTTTCTGTTATCTGTTGCGCTAATTGTATATCCGGATTTAATCTAGCCCACACCAATGGTTTCACAACTTTTTCCATAAAATCCTTGTCTATAACAAGTTCACCAAATCTACCGTCAAGCAACTTAAGAATGCTTTCCTTATGTTGTTCTTGTAAAGTTCCACGTACTAACACTTCTATCATATCAAAACCATCAATGCCAGAATGTAAAAATACTCCACCATTATAAAGCCATTCATAAAAAACATCTTTGTCAAAATTGTTTAGTTGTTTATTTTCATTCTTGAATTTTAGCAATTTTTGTTCAATATTAATGGCTTTTAAATTCTTTTCTATCTTTCGTTTTGATGCTTTAATGGAATTAAGTTTTTTAGCCGCATCAGTTTCCTGTTGTGTCAACTCAGCATATTGTTGTTGCAATTCTTGAATTTTATCCTTCATATTCATAACCTTTCGTAAAAATAAAATTTTTCTCTAGCGAACATCTGCTTGTTGCTTTTTCTTTTGCAAAGCCAACAAATCAGCAGGGTTAACACCCAATTTTGCAGCCATTGCTTCAAATTCAGCCTGTTTTTTCTGCGATTCTGCTTGCGCACGTTCTGTTTCTTGGCGTTTATTTTCTTCTTCGATAGCTTTCAATTTGCCTTCGATTTCCTGCTTTTTAGATTTAATGTTTTGGATTTTAACCTTACGATCCGCAACAAAATCTTTGATTGCTTGAATTTCATTGGCAAATTGTTTATCCAAACCATCTTTTTCCAACTGCAACCTTTTCACAGCGTCTTTTTCCTGTGCAGCTTTCATTTCACATATAGCGGCGTCAAATTTATCAATAAATTGCATACTAATATAATTTGACATCCACCAACTGTCATAATGGTTATCAGATTCACACACTGTATATTTTCCATCATGAACCTCTTTATCAAAGCCTGGAACAAAATGTTTTATGTATCCACACAAAAGCCCCATCACACGTGGGCTAAAAGGAACATGCTTTACCCCATTTTCGTCTACTTCTATATCGTTTCCGCTATATTGTTGTATCATATCAATCAAATATGACTTATATTTCGGCCAAAGAATCTCAAATTCTTCCTTGGACAACTTAAATTTATGGATATCAAACAATTCGCCGATAGCGCCAAAATCCATACATTTTGGATTAAAAACTAATTTTCTTAAATCATTTTTAATATTGTCATTATAAAATGCGCGACTATAACGCCGAGCATAACCTAATTTTACCACTTCATCAGATAATCTGTAAAAGAAGTCAGTATCAAAGGGTGCGTCATACGGTAAATGTTTTGCAACCAAAAATATTTGTCTGGCCAATTGCGTATCTGGATTTAATTGGGCCCACGCCAAAGGTTCTACTACATTTTGCATAACATCCATATCAATCAAGACATCTTTGCCGTTATGATCATAAGCAGTAGCTGTTTCAATCAATTGAAGCAAAGCCTTTGCAGATTGCTTTAGATAATATTTGATGTATTTTGGGTTGTCAGATTTGACATCCGCCCACGGAATGAACAAAAGATGATATAAATCAAAAGAATCATCCTTAGTTTTTATCTTAAGGGCGCGTAATTTGTCATAAGATTTAATAAAATTTGTATACCAGACAGAATAAGCAAGCTCTGCTGGTTCTGCGATTTTAATTTTTGATCCGAATATACTCATATCCATCTCCTTTTGTTCGTTGTGTTCTGGGGCACCTCGCCCTTTGTTGAATACAACATAATACAAAAAACCAAAATGTCAAGCGTTTTGCAAATTTTATATAAATTATAAAAAACACCGCCCAGATGAACCAGGCGGTGTTTGTTTTTTTGATTTTATCCAACCAGTTTTTTCCACAAAGATTTTTTCTTTTGTACTTTCTTGATTGGTTTACGATGACGTGGCGCAGTTGTTGTTATACGCTTGGCTTCAACATGTTCTGCGCTTTTCTTTTTCGCGTCAGTTGATGGTTGGTGTGCATCCAAAACATCGTCTGTTTTAACGTTTTCTTGGACAACACGTTGTATAGAATATTGATCAATATTCATCAAACTGTCATCACCAACAATCACGATTTCTGTTCCAAATTCCTTTTCCATAGCCGCCAATTCAGCACGCTTTTGGTTTAACAGATAAATTGCGACATCACTTGGCACAGTCATAATGATTTTCTGGGCCGGTTTTGCCAACAATTTTTCCTGTAAATGACGGAACAAGATTATAGATGCAGTTTGGATACTTGGTACGACCCCTGCCCCCATACAGTGCGGACAAACGACATACGAAGATTCAATAAAACTGCTGCGTAATCTTTGACGCGACAACATCAAAACACCAAACGCATTGATTTTAGCAACCTGGGTTCTGGCGCGGTCGTGCTTCATAACTTCGCGCATTTTTTGTTCCAATTTGCGATTGTTTTTTTCGTCTTCCATATCAATAAAGTCGATTGCAACAATCCCCGCCAAATCACGCAAGCGTAATTGCAAAGCGATTTCTTCGGCCGCTTCCAAATTAGTATTTAATGCTGTTTGTTCGATATCTTTTTCTTTTATCGCACGCGATGAATTGACATCAATTGTCACCATGGCTTCGGTCTGATTTATAACAATCGAACCCCCAGATGGCAAATTTACATAAGGTCCATGCAAACCTTCCAACTGTTTTTCAATGCCAGCCTTGGTCATCAAAGGCACTGCGACATCTTTGTATTGCACCAACTGTTTACGTGGTGTGCGACCATACATCTGTTGGAAATAAGTTTTTGCTTCGTCAAAAGCCTCTTCCCCTTGGACATACATAACATCGTCTTTGTCAGATATAAAATCACGAACAACACGACGCAACAAAGAATCTTCGGTATGAATTGTGACTGGCGCAACAGATTCCAAAGTTGTCTTGCGAATGTCGTTCCACAAAGAAGTCAGATAATCGTAATCTTTGGTTATATCTTCTGCATTTGCATCTTGGGCGGCGGTACGCAAAACAACCGTCATACCCTTTGGTATTTTCAGCGAATGTAGGATTTCGCGCAATCTGGCACGTTCCGCTTTATCAGATATTTTCTTGGATATACCATAACTATTGCGCTTTCTGGAATTTGGCATCAAGACAGCAAAACGACCCGCCAATGACAAATATGTTGTCATAGACGCGCCCTTTTGACCACGTTCTTCTTTGACACCTTGAATCAGCAAAATCTGCTTTGGCTTTATAACATCTTGAATCTTGAATTCATGAGCACGTTTCAAGAACTCTTTGTTATCTTCGCCAGCACTGCTGTCATCATAGTCAGCGATTTCGTCTTCTTCATCATTTGGATCATCGTCATCATCAACGATGTTGGCATGTGCCAATTCTAATAATTTTTTCTTTTGTTCAGGTGTGACCTGGTAATAATCTGGGTGAATTTCAGAAAACGGCAAAAAACCATTTTTCCCAGTACCATAATCAACAAACGCAGCCTGAAGCGACGGTTCAACCCGAATAACCTTTGCCAGATAAATGTTCCCTTTTATCTGGGGCTTAGTCGTTGTTTCTACGTCAAAATCAGACACACGATTTGTTGCAGTATCTACCACCACCACCCGTGTTTCTTCTGGATGAACGCCATCCACATATATCTTTTTTGACATCTATTAATCCTTTTGTTTTTTCAGCATATAAAACGGAAACAATACGTTCCCATGGGGCCGTCCAGCCCATGCCAAGGAAATATGCCACGATAATCAAAAGCATAATTCGCACTGTTGCAAAAAGTGATAATACAAACACAATCTACCCCATTTTATATCGCATCGTATAGAATAACAGACGATATATGTAAAGGCAAGGTGTTTTTATTTTTTATCTTCCAAATTATGTTTTTTATGCGGAAATGAAAGATTTGGCAGTTTTTGTTTTGCCTCTGCCAACCAACGTTTCATACGGGCACGCAACCAACGTTCATACACAAAGAACAAACCACCTGCCCCAATCAAAGGCAACAAATAGTATATAATTCTGTATGCCAATAACGCGCCAAAAATGCTGGCCTTGTCAACATCATCGGGCAAAACCACCATAAATATAGACTCGAAAACACCAATTCCACCGGGAACCTGACTGAAAATACCAGCCCCCATTGCAATAACATACAGACCGATAAACACCGCAAAAGGCATACTGATATACGGCGATATACAAAAGTACAAGACCAATCCAGCGCATACTGAATCAGTAATACCCAAAGCCGTTTGAATCATCGCAGTACGTGTTGACGGCACCTTGAACAACAATTGACCAATCTTAACTGTCTTGTGACGAAAGAACAATGTCAGTCCGTAATAAACCAATAACAACCCCAGACATAATCCAAAAAGCCCCTTGATACCGATTGAATTTTGGAACATTTCCTGGGGAACCAAGAAATAACCAATAACCGCAATTGCCGAAGCGCCCAAGAAATACGTTATACCAGAAAAAGTCAGCATTTTTATAATATCGCCCCCAGGCACACGCCACCGAGTGTACAAACGATACCGAATCGCCCCACCACTGACCAGCGCATTTCCGGCATTATTACTGATTGCAAAGCCCAGCATACCTGCCAGCATCCATTTCCACCAAGAAACCTTGCGCTCTACATACCCAAGCGCCAAATAATCATAAAGCGATAAAGACAAATACCCCAAAAAGCATGCAACGCACGCCATCAACAGATTATATTTTGGAATATTTAACAATGCCCGCGCAATATCACCCAAAGAATACTTACGCAATTGCCAATACAGCATACCCGCAGCCAATATAAAAAAGAAAAGGCCTGCATAACTGATAATTTTCTTCAATAAACGTTTTGCTTTGACTGACATCAAACTCTCTTGTGGCAAATAGCATAGCAATCCCAAAATAAAAAAGCAAACTAAATAAATCAATATACAGAAAAATCTTGAAATAATTGAAAAAATTGCTAAATTGATGACAAAGATACAAAAAGGCATGTGTCATGGCATCAAAAGCAACAGATAGCAATACCGAAAGTCTAACCCGCGAAGACCTTATTAAAAAAGTTAAACAGTTGGAATCTTTATTGATTGGTAAAGATCGCATGATTCAGGGACAAAACAATACGATTCAGACATTAACCGTACAAAACTTTATGTTTCGCGATTTATTGAAAAAAGTGTTAGACTTGAAACCAGGCTTTTTTGGTTTCGCCAAGGGCGAATTTATAGAATTACAAGAACGCATACGGGAAAAATTGAAAGAACGCACCACAAAAGCACAAAATAGCACACTTGATTCACTGACAGAACAAAATGTGATATTACGTGATTTGGTTGAACAATTCTTGAATCTGAAAATTGGTGTGTTTAGTTTGGGCAAATTGACAAACTTCCAATCTATTGCACGCGAAACACTTAACAAACTGCGCGGCAGATAAAACATTTACATACAAAATAATAACCCGGGTAATCCTGGGTTATTATTTTACTTTCTCAGATTCTTTGACAGATTGTACAACCCGCGGATAATTTGGAAATTGAGATAAATCATTTATATCTGGCATTTCAACTTTTGGCTTTGCTTTTACACGCTCTTGCGCTTTCTCAAAGAATTTCTTCATATCCACTGCATATCTTGGACTTATATTTATCAAAATCTTGGCTGCTTTCAAACCATCCGAACATATAGTCTTTATCTTATATGCATATTTTGTATCATATTCCTTGTCCCCAGATGGTCGATTATCACGAAATGCAACAGGTGTTTTTTCCAACTCAACAACTTTAGCATAACATTTGTCAACAACTGCTCTTAAAATCTTTTCGTCCATATCACTACGAACATCCAACACAGCCATTAAATCAGCCACCGTCGCATTACTATTATTCGCCAAAAGTGTCAAAGCACGCTTGTAATCTTCCGGACACGCAAATTCATTATTATGTGCAAAAGCGTGCATTATGTAATATTGCGCTTTGGTACTTTCAAATAAATCTTGCACAGACAATAAACACTTGAACGCAGGAACAGATTCCAGCGGACGTTTTCTGTTTGGAAATAAAAGATAAATGGATTTCCACAGTTCAACAAATGCTTTCGTCTGTGGCGAATCTGGATTTTTATGACAGTGCACCGCCAATCTGGACAAGTACAAAGTAGCCATATCTTTTTCTATGTTCGATTTTTGGATTGCCCCTGCATCAGCAACAATATTTTCCAGTTTCAGAAAAGCAGCTTTATCATTTTCTGTTTCTTCTCTTAACCCCACAAAGCAATCAAATAAATATTTCTTGAAATCCCAAGCCATACTGACGGCCCAAGCAAAAGTGTTTTTATTAAACACGAAATCTGGTGTCTGTATCATATCAAACCTCTTGTTTTTTGTTTGTTTTGTTACCCACCTTCAAATGTATGATTGCCTAACAAACTGGGTTTGTCAAACAATAATCGCATTTTTGCAAATAATGTAAAATCCATTTGCTTTTTCTAAAAAAGAGTTTATAATAGTGTTCGTTTTCGGGGCGTAGCTCAGTCTGGTAGAGTACTTGGTTTGGGACCAAGGTGTCGAAGGTTCGAATCCTTTCGCCCCGACCAGATTAAATAAAAAAGACCGCTTTTATGCGGTATTTTTTATTTAATCTTTTTATGGCGGGGCGAAAGGATGCACCAGAATGTCAACGGTACGGCAACGTACCGTTTGAAAACGAAGTTTTCGTGGACGACAGTCCACAGGACACGCATGGCGAATACGAAGACGAACAATTAACAACCATTCAAAAACGGATATGTTTAATAGAGTTTTTGTTTATGGTTGGTTTATTGTTTGTCGAGGAAAAACCGCCCCGACCAGAGAGTTCAAACCGCTCGTTAAGAGCGGTTTTTGGTTTGTAATACATAATTATTGCATTTTTTAATTTTTTATGATATTATCTCCACAAATCTAAAATAGAAATGTCTGCAAAATAACAAAGGAGACAACATGACATTGCAACTTGAAAAGCTTGTAAATAAAGGTTTGGGACGTCCTTTGAACGAGGATGAATTGACCGCTGTTAAGTGGTGGGTATCGGTACTCTGTTTTAGTAAAGGTGAATATTACCGTGATACTCTAATGAAAAGCATGATTACTATCGGCAATATCAAACAAATATGCCTCGACTTTGCA
>DBXG01000028.1:0-10478 GCA_002309215.1 Alphaproteobacteria bacterium UBA1218
GATATATATTTATTCAACGCACGTGTTAAACCTGCACGAAATCCAGCCAAATGTGTTCCACCATCACGATTTGGAATATTATTTGTAAAGCATAATGATGTTTCCGTATAAGCAGTTGTCCATTGTAAAACAATCTCTATATAAGAATCATCAATAGTCTTTATCATTTGGATTGGTTCTGCATTCAGCAATTCTTTCGATTTATCAAGATATGTTGCAAAACCCTTTAATCCATCAGCCGAATGAAATTCGCGTTCGACTTTTTCTGGACCACGCAAATCTTCCAATATTATACGAACATTAGCATTCAAATAAGATTGTTCACGCAACCAAACTTCCAATTTATCAAAATCAAAAACTGTGCCAGTAAATGTTTCAGGTGATGGCAAGAAAGTCACTTCCGTTCCATGTTCGTGTTTTGTTTCGTTTTTAACCACAGTCAAATCGCTGGTCGGAACACCGTCTGCAAAAGTCATACGCGCTTCTTTATCACCACGCCACACGCGCACTTCCAACCAAGTAGACAAAGCATTAACCACCGATACACCCACACCATGCAGACCACCAGAAACCTTGTACGCACCATTACCTTCGTTATCAAATTTACCACCAGCGTGCAATTCGCACATAATCAGTTCCAGCGCACTGCGCCCTGTTTCGTGGTTTATATCAAACGGCATACCACGACCATTATCACGAATTGTCGCGCTGCCATCTGCATTTAATGATACAAATACGGTATCAGCATAACCAGCCATCGCTTCGTCGATAGAGTTATTTACAACCTCATAAATCATATGATGCAAACCATCGCCACCTTCGCCGACGTCACCGATATACATACCAGGTCTTTTTTTGACCGCTTCCAGTCCTTTTAATACTTTGATTGAATCACCAGTATATTCATTATTTACAGCCATTTAATATTCCTTTCTTTTTGCTATGTAAAACATAGCAATTTATGATATAATTATCAAGGAAAAAGGGTCTTTTATCGGCAAAAAAACACAAAAAAATTAGAGAGAGGTTTTTTTGGTTGCAAACTGATAAAAACATGTAAAAACAGTATATTACATACAACCAAAAGGCAAAAATATGAAATTCAAATTATTATATTATGGCGATATTTTAACAAACCCAAAGAAACGCGCTCAGCATATTGCTGACATACGTATGCAGTTTCACCCCCAGTTGAAAAAATTATTAAAATTTCAACCATGGGATAATCTGAATAAGTTTATGATGCCTGATGCAACCAAAAGCCCAATCATAACAAAACACATTGGTGGCATAGATTGGAATCCAATCATAACATCAAACCTGAAAATGATTGCAGAATTAGATATTTTGTTAATGCACCCTGAAATTATCGGTGTTCCACGTTCTGATATTGATAATCGCGTAAAAACAATTTTGGACGGATTGCGTTGTCCACAAAACGAACACGAAATCGGTCAAAACACACCACGTGATATGGGGCCAATTTACACATTATTGGACGATGATCATCTGGTAACAAAATTGACAGTGAACACCAGTCATTTATTAACAAACGAAATGTTTTCTTGTAATACACCATCATCACCAGATTCAGTATTTATGCTGATTGATGTAAATGTCAGGGTCACCGAAGGTACACTCGAAAACTTACCGTTTATGGTATAAAGAAAAAACTAAAAAAGACCGGCAAATGCCGGTCTTTATTTGGTTCAGAACGAATACCTTAAACCGAAACTTAAATTAAACATCGTTTCAACATCTTTTTCGTTTGAATTGCCATAAGTTATAAACCAACGACCTGTTATACCCCAATCCATATTATCGTTTATTTTACTGTTATAACCAACCTTGAAAATAAATGCACCACCTGTATCATAGTCATCTATTTTTTCTATCCCATTAAGCGTCCCAACCGAAGTCGGAAGAAGATACAATCTTTCTTTGACACTTGCCATACCTATTCCCAATACAATATCTGAACGTTTTTCATCTTTTTCAGATACACGCAAATAATTGTCAAAAGTCAAACTAAACGCAGAAAAGCCAGTTTCAACTGACAAAATATACGGTTTTGCGATTGAGGATATTCTTGCACTTGAATCAAATATATAATCATATGCAAGTGTTAATCCACAGTTATACATGTTATCATTTGTGAATCTGGCCCCAAAATCAAAACCTAACCCCCAAAAAGATGTTGGTAATTCCCAAACATTGGCAGACGCGTCTTTCGTACTTTCTGTCCACACAACTCCCGTTAGCGCAAAATTAGCCCCAACAAATGGTTTAACATCTGTTGCGTTGGCATTTGCGATACCAAACAAAGATGCAATTAATGCACTTGTTAAATACTTTTTCATTTTTACCCCTTTTTATTAAATTGAAAAACCGCCGAAATATTTTGGCGGTTGGAGGTTGATTACAATTAAAGCGAAATTGTGTGCTTATTCAGTATATTCGCAGCCCTCCAACCCAAACCGGTTGGAGATATTTTTCGTCTATCTAAGACGCGCTTTATCGGGTAATCACACCCCATCAGCAAAATATTCCTGACAAGACTTATTCTAGCAATAAATATATTAAAAGAAAGTAAAAAATGTATATCCAAAAAATTACATTATCGCAGATGTTATTTGTTCCTGCATTTGGAATGTGCCAAAGACAACCCAACCAATAATCACAGAAACTAATATAATACCAATACTGTTCATAACATTTGATATGGCTTCCATTTTACGAACAGATTCTTCCATATAATCGCGTGCAATTTTATCCAGATTTTTATTGAAATCCACCATATCAGAATAAATTATCAAATCACCGATAATTTCATTGCTTGGGAACTCTTTACCAGTCATAGCCAGCGCATTACCCAAATTTTCACCGTTTGCAATATGATGCAAAGCGTCTTCTAAAATCGAAGATAAATATCTGTTCGATGTGTTTGCCAATAGTCGCATAGCATCTGGCACACTGACATCTGCAGAAACCATCGCCGCCAACGACATCAACCAACTGACAGATAACTGCAATTTATACGTACTCCATGGTGGCATTTTATCGAATAATGTTCGTAGTCTTCCTGTCCATACTGGCAAAGATAACCAAGCCAACGCAATAACACCAACAAAAGCAGCGCCAAACACAAACCAATACTGTCTTGCAAAATCAGACACCCAAACCAACGATGCCGCTGTCCCATGCCATATAACATCACTACCTGCAGCCTCGGCCAATGGTGGAACCAGGTATATACCAACCATAACGATAATACCCAATGTCAAAAACAACAAAAATAATGGATACGCAATCGCACTCCACATTGCACGTTTAATGCGATTTATGCCTTCGACTACACGACCAACATTTTCCAAAGATATCAATAAACTGGAAACATTACCCGCAGTCAACAACAGCGTCTCTTCGTTTGGAACCCAACCACGCGTTGCTTCTGAAAAAGTCATACCACGTTCCAAACCCTTCTGGATTTCACGCATAGCAATCGCAAATGGTTCGTTTGGTTTTCGCCCATTTTGCGATTCTATCATTTCGACTCTGTTCAACGCATCCATCAATGTAAAATTATTACGCAATAATGACGCCACCTTACGCGAAATAGCCATACGTTTTTCAGTATTCGTCTTGAAAACTAATTTTGCATAAAGTACATCTAACTTGCTCATATCTTAATACACCCATGGTCTGTCCAGCAATCCAACCCAACGTTCTAATTCATCAACACTGATAATTCCACGCAACATTAATTCTATGGCAGCCTCTTTCAATGTTCGACCATCCATTTTTTCAAGCCAGAATCGCAACGCTGCATCTGTTTCACCAGATAATACCAAACTTAAAAACTCACTGTTTGTGATTATAACCTCACCCGCCTTGATACGACCGATTGTCCCAGTTCCCTTGCAATGTTCACACCCTGGCCCACGAACATAGGTCTGATTTAATCCCAACTGTCCAAACGCATCTTTGACACGATTGAAAGCGGTATGATTTGGTTTATCAGTCAATTTCTCACGACAATACGGACAAAGTTTCTTGAACAATCGCATAGACACTAACCCACGCAACATCGTTTCATCTTTCAACTTGAATGCTTCAACACCCATATCTAACAAACGTGTCAAAGCACCCATCGCAGAATTCGCATGCAATGTTGTCCAAACATTATGCCCAGACAACGCCCCCTTGACCGTCAATTGTGCCGCAGACAATGTTCGTATTTCACCAACCATCAAAGTATCGGGGTCACTACGTAATGCCGCCGCCAATGCTTCTGTAAACTTTTGTTCACGTTGTTCTTCGTTCAGCGCATTTACCACAGGCATTTGATGCGCGCCAAATATTTTTTGTTCTGCTGGATCTTCCACAGTTATTAAATTGATTTCATATCTACGCTCTTTCAACATCAACGACATATTACGCACCAAAGTCGTAGATTTACCAGACGATGTAGGTCCCGCAACAACAACCAAACCTGTGGGCGCAGACCGCAAACGCAATAATAATTTTTGTTCGTATTCATCAAACTCTTGTTCGGCTTTGATACCTTCACTTGGGTTATCATACAACAAACGCATAACAACATATTGACTGCCGAACGCAATCGGATTGAATTGCATTCTGATACCCAAAACACCATTCGGCAAATATAAATCTTTTGTTCCACGAAGTGGTGTTCGCCCATCTTTCAATGCAGTCTGATATTCATTTTGTGCATAACTGGAATTAGAAATATCCGCAGACGCAAATGCAGCACGAACAAAGGATTCGCCCCATTGTGAATTATATTCCAAGACAGGTTGCATACTTCCATCTATACGAAAATAAATGGTCGTTTGATCCGCGACTTCTATATGCACATCAGACACTTTCTGGGCAGCAGCGCGTGCAATAATATCAACAAAATCTTTCTGCATTTGATTGTCATAATCAAAACGGGAATGCGCACCACCACCAAGCCTTTCATCGTTTGTTTTATAAATGTTTGATATCAAACCTAAATCAGAATAGAAAGGCTCTTTCACAATACGATTATCTTTATGCAGCAAATCTAAAAACGCCAACACACGACCATCATATTTATGCGTTCTGGAAATAATAAGTTCGCCACCAGAAAAATAAGCAATCAAACCCTGGGTATCTTTTGGCAAAGCCAGTTCACCAGCAGATGCGGTCAGCAATCTGTTATTATTTGCAAACAAATAGTCCAAAACCTCTTTGCTGTTCGCACTCTCTAAACCCGCCGGCAAAGATGGATTCGCACTAGTTTTATCATTTAAATCTTGCTTTACTTCTGCCATTTTATTTTCCGATATTCAAGTTTTCAGATTCACCATCTTTCTCGAACACAATACCATCATTCAAAGATATAGATTTAATAATATATCCATCTAATTCCTTACCAACAAAAACACGTTTATTTTGTCCCGAAGAAATCTCTTGAATTGTCGCCTGCAATTGATTACCAACACCACCAATGTTCACTAACTTATACTTGGCGCTCAACGAACCGTATTCTTGTTTCTGTGGTGCCTGTGCAGGTCTGCTTACCTGTGCAACCGGTTGTGAATCCAAGTTTTCTTTTTGACGTTTTAATTGTTCTGCTTGTGCTTCAAGTTGCGCTTTGACAACCTCTAATTCCTGTTGCTGATGTTCTGCACGACCAGACAAGGTATCCAATTCCATTTGCAGTTTCATTCTTTCTGCATTTAATCTTTCCAATTCCAAATCCAGTTGTGCACGTTCTTTTTCAAGTTGTAAGACTACTTTATCTTGTTCCAACATTGTGATTTTCTCAAACAAAGAACCTTCAACCTGATAATCGTTCAAAGCATTAACAGATACTTGATCTGCGATTTCTTCCTGTTCATCAATTTCGTTTGATTCTGTTGGCAAAACCCCTTCTTCTATATATTCTGGTTCTTCCATTTCCTCAATCTCAACAACTTCTTCATCATCTACGAAATTATCTTCCGCAAATACATGATTACAAAAAGCGCCAGACACAATCATCAAAGACATCAATAAAAGTTTTATTTTTTTCAACATATTTTCCACCTTTATTTTGTATAAACGATTACTTCATATTTCCATGTTCGTGTATTAACATTCCATACAACAGACGTCATATACACACCCTGAAAATCATTAAATATCTTCATAAACTCTGACGGAATCAATTTAGACGACGCAGCAATTTCAATAACATTCATCGTTTCTGTATCAACACCATTTGACACCGTATCCGTCACAGCATTTATATCAGCCTTGATATTTATTTTCTGAAAAGCCGTCATTATATCACGCACAGCACTGGTTATATCACGTTCATCCAACGATGTATAAGTTTTCAGTTCCGGTAATTTTACACGAACTATCACTTCATTTTCAGAAACTTGTTGAACAATAGCGCCTGGCATTAATTCTGCGCCGTTCACATAAAAATCATTCAACGTCCCGAAATTACGTGTAAAGGTTGCAGACACAAAACCTTCATCACATTTTGTATAAGTCTGACTCCACCCCGCCACTGGTTGCATAACAAAACCAATTGCTTTATAACAAAGATTTGCGCGTTCCATAACATCTGGTAAAAAATCGAACGGATGTTCTATGGGTTTTACTTCTGGAACCTTTGCTTGCTTTTCCGCCTCTTGTTTTTTCAATTCAATCTGCTGTTTATATTCATTAACCAATTCTGGATTCGGCTCTATTTTTGGATTTGCAACAAACAATTCGCCAATTTTATCCCTGAACAAAAAACCACCAACCAATACAACCAATGTAAAAAATATCACAGATGGCACAACAGACCTTAACGCATATATCTGATGCAACTTTGCCGAAGTATTTGATCGAATCAAATCATACAAAGACCTTTCTTGGGAACGCGGCATTCCCCAAGACGCAGGCGCAAACAACGCACCCCAATCTGGAATACTTGATAACTCTGTATATGCTTTGCGTGCTTGATCAGCCGTCTCAAACAAAACATCGCGAATAATAACACCATTACGAACAGCAACCAAATAATAACCGTTTGTCGCTTGAAACACCCCCAAAAAAGAAATATATTCAGACAAAGAATCAACAATCTCAGCTGCAGCACTTATCAAACCAGAATACACACCCGTACTTTTATCACCCAAACCAATCATAGACTTATATCCAACATACAACGTGTACTTTTTATCTATGCTATGCGATAATTGTTTGGCATAACTTAACGGCGTACTGCCCACGCTCAGCGGCTGCCAAAACAGACCCGTTGCAAACTTTTTTCGACGAACTGTTATTATTTGCTTTATCAATTCTCTCTCGGTATGAACACATTATAAACAAACGAATAAAAAAAATAAAGCCATATTTTTGTATAAAAAAGTCGTATTTCTACGACTTTAATCACTTTTCACAATTATATACTTTTGTCCTGAATTTATAAGTATTTTTTGGTCCAAATATCGCACTCGGATTAGCCTGTGTTTCTTCTTTGATAACAAGGTATGAATCGCCATGCTTTTCTTGGTCTAAAATATTTTGTTCCAGATATTGATATGCATCTTCAATATCGTATGTTGTAGCACTGGAATTGATTGTATATAAAAACTCGCAATCCTTTGGTTCTCGCTTTAATCTATTCAGACCATTACCTGCATCGGTCATAGTTGCGCATGCAGTCAAGACGCACAACAAACAAAACGCCTTTTTCATTTTTTGGCTCCTTTTGGTTCGATTATTTCATAGTTAGATTTATCGCTGAACAATTTACGCAACACCAAATTATTCAATGCATGCGAACCTTTATAAGATTGCAACCAGCCATAAATAAAACCACCGCTGGTGAACATATCACCCACAGCATCTATGATTTTATGACGAACAAATTCATCAGGATAATATAATTTATTCATTGTCGCATCCCACCTTGCATTAACAGCGATAACATTGTGTAAATTGCATCCAAGCCCCATACCATGTTTTTTACACCACTCCCATTCTGCATATCCACCAAAAGACCTGGATTTTGCAACATTATCAACAAAATCTTTCACTGATGATTTCGAGCCATCAAACATATAAGAATAAGATTGTGTTCCGATAATCTTATTGTTGTAATCTAAAATTGCATCTATCAACAAACCTTTATCATACGGTGCTATTTTTACAAAACCATCCGTAGTAATTCTACGACTAAAAATTGCAGCTTTGATGCGTTGCCAAAAAGGAAGCGTTTTTATTAAATCAGCGCTTTTTACTTCTACTGTTTTTTTCACAACTATTTTTCTCATCTTTGTTTTATCAGAAACAAACTTTTCTAACAATCTATACAATTCAAACGCACTACCATCCAAGAATGGTACTTCTGGTCCATCTATTTCAATAACAGCGCTGTCTATGCCCAACACAAATAATACAGCCATTAAATGTTCAATTGTTCTGACACTGGCACCATTTTTTTTACCAATCTGCGTACTACGCATCATCGTATCGCATACATTATCAAAAGTTGCAGGAATCAATTCAGAATTTGGCAAATCAATTCTTCTGAAAAAAATACCAGGCTTTTGTGATGGTTTAATAACCATATTAACCGGCAACCCCAGATGCATTCCAACACCAGAAATTTTGACATTTTTTGTTACAGTTGTCATTTGTTTTCCCCTTTTTTATTTAGATATATTACTTATTTTCTCCTTTAACCAATCGTAAAAATTGCCATCTATTTCAGTATTTAATTTAGAAAAAAGAATGTCTTTTTTTGCCCAATCTGGCAAGCGCACCCAATCTTTTTCAGTTGTTAATAACTTTGCATTTTTGTCTTTTGCACGCTTTATCAAATCTTTGATATCTGAATCTGTATATTGATAATGATCAGGATACGCACGTTTTTCAACCAATTTTACGCGAATATTTCTGAAAAATTTTTCAGGATAACCAATCCCCGCAAATGCAATAACAGATGTATTTTCATCATACGGACAAATCTCTTTATTATGCGCATAAAATATTGGAATATTTGTCGGCAAAGCAAAATCTTTTGCGACATCTTTGTTTTTTATAACGATTATTGCATCCGCCCTGTGTATGGCAGATTTCGGCTCACGCAAAGGACCAGCAGGCAAAATAAAACCATTTCCAAAACCGATATGCTCATCAAATACTAATACGGACACATCTTTTTTAATGGACGAATTCTGAAACCCGTCGTCCATTATAATCGGTGTTTTGGATTTTTGTTTATTTAACAAAATCAGGTTGCTTTTTCTGTCACCAACATGAACCAATATACCATCATTTGATAACATAGTCGCTTCATCACCTATACAGCCAGTTTCTTTGCTTTTTTTATATCCACGCATAACCACAGGCGCATCAAACCACTTTGCAACATTACGAACAATTGGTGTTTTTCCAACCCCCCCAGATAAAATATTACCAAAACAAATAACAGGTCGTCTGGACACATATTCGCGTCTTTTGCGTATATTAAAAACCAATCGTGATACGCCGTAATAAAAACAAGACAATGGACGCAAAGCCCAAGAGACAATATTACGTTTCAGAAACCATTTTGGTGTTTTCATATTATTTTCGCCTTTTCTGCAAAATTGTTCGGGGTTAAATCTTGTTCAACCTTGAAATCAGTAAATTGTTTGTCTAAATCATAAGCCTGTTTTACCATCAGGTCTTCCAGACATTTACGCAACTTCTCGAAATCTTTGACATCAGTCTTTGCATCAACAAACACAGGCTTTCCAACCGAACCACGTATTATAGAAAACGGCTTAGTCAATAAATACCTGTCCCATCGATTCAGAAACCAAGGACGACTGCACGACACGCATACAGGAATAATCGGGGCACCTGTCATTTTTGCAAAATACAACGCACCATCATGAAAACGCATAGATGGTCCTTTGGGTCCATCGGGTGATAGAGCCAAACAATTATCGCCACGTCTTAAAATCTTCACACCTTTTCTTAAAACAGAAACACCACCATCTGCGGACGAACCATAGATAGTCTTTAATCCAAATAACTTTTCCAATTTGGCAATTGCACGACCATCACGACGCGCAGAAGCAATCGCATACCCACGCACCCCAGCCATAGATATCAAAGGCGACAACATCATTGTTCGCCCATGCCAAAACACAAAAATAGCCGGCTTTTTCCTGTATTTTTTCAGAATATCATAATCTTTGATTTCTTTTCTGGATGTGATGTAAACAAACCAAATCAGAACATAATAAACCAAGGCCATAATCCATTGAATAATGGTCCAACTGCGCAGTTCGTAAACAAGACGTCCAAATTGTTTTTTTACTGATTTCGTCATAACACCAATCATAGCAACAAAAAAAACACAATGCAAGCCAAGGCAAATTAGACACAAAACATAAGATTAAATGCGTTTTTTATTTGACATGCGGAGTTTAATATATATAATATTGATTACT
>DBXG01000028.1:10491-32618 GCA_002309215.1 Alphaproteobacteria bacterium UBA1218
GGTAGCTCGTCAGGCTCATAACCTGAAGGTCGCAAGTTCAAATCTTGCTCCCGCAACCACGAATTTTCTAAAAATACCGCTTATGCGGTATTTTTGTTTAGAAAATTCTGTGTCGCGACGGAACGAAGTAAAGACGGACAGTGTCACGCCGTAGCTTTGGTCGTTTTTATGATACGATATTTACGATTATTGACGAAGGCGGACTGAATCATATAAATTCTGAACCACCAAAAAAGGTGGTTCAGTGCAAGTGAAAAGCGCCGGTTTGCCAACGGCAAAAATCCGCAACCAACCCCTCACAACAAAACAAGTAACAAACACACTAATTCACACTTATTGTGTCGTCATAGATATAATAAACACCATTTGAAACAGATTCTCCCCCAGAACCTGTAAAACTTTCAGGAACATTTACTTTCAATCTATTATTATTTTGCAAATTACTGAAATCTATATTCATTGGCACAGGTGTGGTTGACATATTACCAAAGAAATCAGGAACACCGTCATGATCAATATCAACATTCAACGATGGGGTTGTTTGTTTTGTGCTACGCAGATATACATATTTATCACCCACATGCAAAATATGTCCACATTGTGCGGCTTCCCACATGCCAGCAGGCGCAAACAAACCATTTGCACAACCTGTTATTCCTTGATCGTTTTCAGAATCAAATGTATAAACACCACTTGGGCAATAATTATTTTCAAGACATTTTGCGCACACATTGCTGTTTGCCGGCAAATAATATCCGTTATTGCAAGACAAGGTTCCACCAACAATCTCCAAACAACCATTAATACTGGTCGTTGCACCGTTCACAGTGCCATCTGCACTGTACCCTGTATCGCACGTACAAGCATACGCAGCATTTCTATTTGGTGTAGAACTGTTGGCCCCACACGCAGAACACGCAGTTCCAGCTTGTGATGCAAACTTGTTTTCTGGACAAAGTTTTTGCGCATAATATCGTGTGGTAGTCGGAGTTGAAGTTTGTTGAGATATTGTTGTCACAACATTGGAATTTATAAGATTATCGTCCGACCAACTTGTTGCATCACTAAAACCAACATTGGTTAAATTAATTGCAGGCAACGTACATCCTGTATTATAAAACAATTTCAAGGTTGCATTAGTTGTGCCGTTTGCTGTACTAACAACAGTACACCCTATTCCCGCATTAGCGTTTATAACACCTGTATAACCGTTTTTATCAAGTGTGATTAAATAATAACAATCTGTCTGGGAATCAGAACCTTGTTCACTTGACCAATTCGCGCCTATGGCTGTTGCACAACTTGATATACCCTGATCAGTTTGTGCATTTGTTTGTAAAATTCCACCTGGACACCAACTACCCCCAGGACACGTCACGCATGAATTTGATTCTGCCGGAATATAGGTTCCAGCAGGACATACAATATGCCCCGAAGAATCTTCACATTCAGAAATATCTGTTGCATTAACTGAAAACGTACTAAAACCACTTGGACAAGCGTCTCTCTGACTCACATAACCAAAAGCGGTCACTGTATCACCCGAATAAAACCCATGACCGACATCTTCACATACAGAACCACCAATAACAGAAACATTTGGGCCAGCAATAAAATCCCCTGTTCCTGAATTTGTAAATAAAGTGCCGCTAACACGATCGTACATCCCCAGTGCATTATCAGATAATCTGCGCACAGGAATCATATCCAACACTAAATTCGATTGTTCATATAACTTAAACCAATGCATACGTCCAACCAACATTTTATCATTACAACCACCAGCACAACCGTTGGAAAATAATCTGTATGGGTTATTGGAAATGATTGAACCACTAAATGTTTTGTTGGCATTTGACGAATTATCAACAGTTAATGTTCTTTTGTTGCCATTAAAATCATAATGAACTCTTTTCCTGACATTTGCATTAAACACACCACCAGTCGTTATCTTTGTTCCATTACTTCCATCTTGTACCCACAAACCAAATACAGAACCCTTGAAATTACTTGCGTGTCCATTAAGCGCATCTTGGTTACCAGCAAAGTGCCCAATATCACCACTAACATTTACACCTGAACTAATCTCAAAATCAGCGCTCAGGTTTGTCGAAGAAACAACATGCCTGGTATTAATATATTGGGTTCCTGTCCCCTCCAAATACTCTAACTGCATATATTCGCCAGTCCAGGTACCTGCACCACAATGAATTGTACATTCATCAATCGAAGTTTTACCAGCGGTTGTATCGTAATCGTATCCAGCAGGACAATCCACGCAAGTATTGTTATCTTCGTATGTCGCACCTTGACATTCATCTCTGACACAAGCAACCTTGCCCCCCCACAAACTTTCGTATCCTGTTATATATTGTGTTGTTCCTGATGGACAACTTGTAAGCAATCCAGAATCATTAAATATATTCATCATAAATTCATTAGGACTTTGGCCATGTGCACCATCAAACAAATGTGGCGGAATAAACTGGTTCAACAATCCTGGCGATGTTGTTCCTGCACGATAAAAAGTATATTTAAACATACTATCCGCACCACCATTTATATTGGCGAATAAATCTTCTGGTATATTTCTTAACGAAGAACATTCATAAAACGCACTTCTAAACATACTGACCGCAGAACCGCTAGAATCACCAAACAAACCGTCTGGAATATTAGTTAAACTCGAACATTTATCAAATACTGAACGGAACATATTTTTCGTGGCCCCCGTCACGCCGGTAAACAAATCCCCAGATATTGTCGTTAAGTTTGTACAACCATGACACAACTCAAAAAACGTAGGTATTTGACCACTTGCATTACCTAATGTTGGAAACACAGAACCAATGCTCCCACTCAAAGAAGCTATCCAAGTCGGCGTTCCACCCGTATTTGTTGAAATAGGATTGTTCTTGGTCGGCACAGCACTAAATCTGATTGCTGCGCCAGACGGATCTTTATCATTTTGATAAGTTGTTGTATTATACCCTGTTGCAACCCCACCAAATCGGATTGTTTTTACACCAGCCGTTGTAAAGGTATGTGAATATTCTGTTGGATTTGTGTCATTTCTGGCTATCGTATCCACAGTCCCGTCACCCCAATCAACATAAAAAGTTCCTGTGGCAGATAACACAAACTTGAAAGCCTGATTTGCAGATAAACTTGTTGTAGTTATTGTGAATTTGGAATCAACGCACCCGCTTCCTGTATCAATTTCAAGGGACGCACACGCAACAGCAGCCACAACATTGGTCACAACCATAAAAAGCATACATAATAAACATAAAAGAATATTTTTCAATTTCTTCATGTCATCTATTGTTTTTTGTGTTATTTTTTCATCTTTTTTATAAAAAAAATGAAAAACAAAAATCCCCCCTATATCACAAAATACAATAGCAAAATCACATCATTTAGCACAAGCATATTTTTTATATTATCAAAGATAAAAAATTAGATTTTATCTGACAAAAAACACCACATGGCACTTTTATCATTTTACATTTTTAACAGTTTCTTCTGAATCTGTTAAAACCTTATTCTTTACCCAAAAAGCGACTTTTGTTTTTGTCTTGGCGGCAAATAGTTGTGATATTTTCAACATATCAACAGCCATACCCAAATCTCTTGGATCTTGTCCTACTTTAGTTGGTTTGTTTATGTGTAATCTTATTTGCAAAGCACCATTTTGTACAACAGATTCTGGCAAATTGACAGCATACGTTCCGCGTTCCTTTCCAACTTCCCATATGGATAATTCTTTATCATTCACATAAACTGTCACCTTTTGATTACTGTCTTTTGGTCCATAGACAGCATGACCCGAAACAGCCAATCGCAATTTTTTATCTTGTGCATTTTTTACAAACATGTTCAGATATGCATCTTTACCGTCTGTCCAAGTAAAACTTTGTTCTGGCGAACTCCACCCTGATGCCATATATTTTTCTGCCCCCTTGCCCTGGGCAAACAAAAGTTCGTCCCCAATATCATAAGTTGCAAAATTATTCGGGTTATCCAAATTAAAAGGTGTCAAAGATAAAGTTTGCACAGCAATTCCCAACTTACGCGCGTCATCTGATAATTTTAATTCTTTCGGGCTTTTTGGATTTTTTATTACAAATTTAACGTTTATTACATTGCCCTGATTTTTTATATCATTTGGCAAAACAACAGTATAAGCATCTGTTTGTTTGACCACCCATTTTGCCAACAATTTATCATTTACAAAAACATCAACAGCTTGTTTTTTCAGAATACCATCACCTAAAAAAGGGAACAGTTTAACGGTCATTGATAAGCCATAATTGTCTTGCAGTTTTGGCAAAGGAATAGCTATTGCAGCTTCCTTGGCAATGGTCCAAGCAAATCTTTTTTCTGGCTGTGCAAAACCAGTCGTGGTATATTCAGATACATTTTTATAAACAACCTGTGGCTTGTGCTCTGTTTTCCCATAAAAAAAAGATACACAAGCAAACAATGCAACAATAAAAATTATCCCAAAAATCATGAACCTTTTATTCTTTGCCATATTAAATACCTTCATTAAAAAACTCTTGGAGCAAGTCTAACACATAAAAAAAACATATGCAATAAAACACACATAAAAAGATCGCCGTTTGGCGATCTTGAAAAGACATATTCAGACTTTGTTAATCAATGTGTATCCCGAACAATTTAAATTTATTCTTTCTGTTGATTTTTTCCATTGGTTCACAATAGAAACGGACTTCCAAAGTATCGACATTTTTATTCAACTTGAAATCAAATTTATAATTATCTGTGCCATGTGGTAATTCTATCTTTTGCATTATAACCTTGCCATTATCAATAGCCACATCAGCAAAGGCACGATAATTATCAGTTAATTTATAATCAACAGTCACAGTATGATTTCCAACCTGAGCATGCGTATATGGCCCAAAACTTATCATACCTTTGAAATCAGGTGTTGGATTTATAATCACATTTTTAACAAGATATTTACTGTTTAATTTTTCTGCACCAAAATATGCTTTTTGATATTCAGATACGTCCCCAGGTTTATTAAAACCGATAGACAATTCTTGATTAACAGAGGTCTTTTTGTTAAAGAACATCACATAGCCAAGCGCAGCAACAATAACAACTATACCAAACAATATAAACTTTTTTCTTTTTTTCATGATAATCCCCTTTTGTTAAAAACTTTTCTTTTCACAATTTAATACACAAAAACATGATATGCAATAAAAATCTTACCAATATTTATGCGTATTAATCAATATGTATTCCGAATAATTGGAACTTATTGGTTTTATCGGTTGTGTCACGTGGCACACCGTAAAAACGAACCTCTAAATCTGAAACTAATTTGTCCAAATGTAAATCTATTTTAAACGTTTTTTGGTTATGTGGCAATTCTGTTCTTGGTAATATAATAGTGTCGCCATGATCACAAGCAACATCAACAAATCCGTCATAGTTTTCTGTCACATCATAATCAACAGTCACAGTATGATCACCAAAATTCAATGGCGCATATGGCCCATAACTTATAATACCATTGAAGTCTGGAGTTGGATTTGTAATAACATCACCATCATGATAATCGCTTTCTAATTCTTTTGCTACAAAAGCGTGTTTTTTATTTGTTATATCCGCAAAAACATTCAGCATTTGTTCTAATTTCGTAAGCCCATTTTTAAACCCAATACCGCTTTCATGAATTTCGTCATAAAAAAACACACAACGAACACTGTTTGATAATTCTTCACATATTATATTATCAGCAACACTTTCACGATTCTGTAATATCAAGAAATCAACTTTTGCATTTGGAAATACTTTATAAAAAATATCTGTTGAATATATTATCTCAGATTTTGGTAATTCAGCAAACGAAGTATAAAAACAAAAACATATTTTCTTTCCACTGTTTATTAAATTAATTAAACGTTTAATACGCCGATCGTATTTTTCTTTTACAAATGGATAAGATTCCGCTATCGTTTTGCCCTTTGGAAAATCATGAGCAAAATGCATTCCGTTAAACATATTAGAAACACTCATGTTTGGTTCGTTTTCATCTTTGTGATTATCATCAACAATACACAAATCTGATTCGTTTATAAAATCTCTAAAATTAGTACATAACAATTCTATTTTGCGCCGGAATCCCAAATCATCTTTTGATTCAACAACCCGCCCCCAATCAAACGGATACGAATGTTGTCTAACAAACAAACTTTTGACAGCAAAACACATACCGCAATCAAAACCCAAGGGAATAATTTCATCATATTCTCGTCGATATTTTGTTGAATTGATAAAATCTTCGTACTTCATGTTTTTCCCTTGTTATTCCACAGTAATAGAATAAACGTTGAACTTGTTATCTTTATCTATTGTATCTGTGTTATTTGGTTTACCAAAGAACCTTATTTCCAAATCATCAACTGGTGTATCCAAAGTAAAACTAAATCTAAACTCGTGTTGATTACGTGGCAATTCTAGTTTAACAACCATTGAACACCCTTGACCATAGACGACATCGACGATGCCACAATAATTTTCTGTTAAATCATACCTTACAACAACATTATGCACACCTCTATCCGTTGAAATATACGGACCAAAGCTTAAAATGCCATTGAAGTTTTCATCTGGATTGGAAATAACACCGTTA
Organism: Alphaproteobacteria bacterium UBA1218; assembly: GCA_002309215.1. Taxonomy (GTDB): domain Bacteria; phylum Pseudomonadota; class Alphaproteobacteria; order Rs-D84; family Rs-D84; genus Enterousia. The sequence continues at coordinate 17,165 of DBXG01000028.1, forward strand.
TTACAAAAATCACCGTTTAACTCAGACGCAGTCCAGCAAGTCTTTTTTGTGACTTTTGGCACAACAGGTACGCTGTTTGTTTTTTCAAATGTATCTAATATTTTATCCATTGTTTTTTCCCACGAAAACCGTTTAGAACGTTTTAACCCTTCTGCAGCCATTTTATCACGATATTTTTTATCAAAATAATACTTTTCGTATGCAGCAATATGTTGTTCATCACTGTCCCAATCTATCATTTGACCTGCATTACTAACAACCTCTGGCAAAGCGGTATTATTTGATGTTATGACTGCCGTTCCACAAGCCATTGCTTCCAAAGGCGGCATACCGAACCCCTCGTATTGTGAAGTATAAACAAACCATTCTGCATTAGAATACAATACCTCCATATCCTTATCATCAACATACCCTGCACGGATGATTTTATCTTCATATTTATCAAAATCAAGTATTTCTTGTTTAATCCGCTCAAAGAAACCATCGCATGCGCCACCACCAAGAACAAATACTAAATCATTAATTTTGTTCTTTTTGATAAACTCAACAAAACATTTTACTGCACGAATCAAGTTTTTGCGTGGTTCCAAAGAACACAATGAAAACAAATATTTCTTGTTCGCTGGAATATTATATTTTTCTCTTATTTCGGCTGTAAGATTTTTATTTGGTTTATACGGTAAATTTGTGGCCAATGGGATAGTTGTAATTTTATCAGCATCTAATTCTGGACGATATTTCAGAAAATCTTTCTTTGTATAATCAGAATTAGAAAAACAATAATCATCCGCATTCAAAGACCTGAACATATCCCCAAACCAAGATGACATACCTGCGGAATATTCTGGTAAAACCATAGGTATCACATCATGTATTATCGTAAAACAAGGAATACCAGTTTGTTTAATTGCATCTGGAACCTTAAAGATTGGCGATAAAAATACATCCATATCTAAAACATTACCCGTATATAAATCAAGTTTCGATGATGTCTCAGAAAAATCTTGTAGAAAACTTTTGCTAGCTTCTGGCTTAGAAGAATACAAATACAATTCCACGTTTTGATTGGAACATAATTGCTTGAAAAGATTTAGAGCAACCCAAAAAATACCAGAACGACTTGTGCCCTTATTATTATATTCGCCCAGTATACTTATATCATACAACACCTTGATTTTTGATTTTTTGTTGATATCTGCTGTCTTTAACAACAATTTTGCCAATTTTTCTTCGGAAATTTCAGCCGTATATTTCTTGATTTCATTAATTGCGGACTTTCGCATTTTTTGATTTTCTGATAACTCCTTGATTTTTTCAATAAACATATCTGAATTATCATATTCAACAACAGTTATTGGTTTCGCAGAACATTGTTTGTTCAATAAACTGACAGAATCAATATCGTATGCCACCAAAGGTTTTTGTGTTTGTAGCAAACCAGGAACAGAACTGGAGCCAAATTTAAATAAATTGCTATATGGTGCAGCCATAATATCAGCCATACTTAAATATGTATATAAATCTTCATCTCTAAATCGTCCGGTAACAAACACACGTTCTTCTAACATATTATCTGATATAGCCTTCTCTAACTTTTTACCTGTTTCTTCTTCACCTTCTGGAACACCACCAATAATTAACAATTTGTAATTTTCTGGCAATTTAGCCAACATATTAACCATTTCATAGTGTCGTTTAAAGACATTAATCATACCCAACATAGCAATAACAATATCGCCATCCTTAAGGTGCAAGTTTTGTCTAACAACATTTTGTGTTTCATTAATAATTTTTGGATAAACACTCTCTTTGATTGGGTCAACACCCAGCGCCGAATTAATATTATACTTGTACAATTCCTTAACAATATGTGGGGTATTAGCAATAAAAGATACGCGATCCATTTCTGCCAACATATTAAAAGATTCTATCAAAAGATTTGATTCTGGTTGTCTAAACTGATACAAAATATCCGGAGACGTATGCAAATAAACAACAACCTTGGCTTTCTTATAAGTTTTTGTTATACGTTTCACAAAATTCGCGAACAATTGTATTGATTGAAATAGTTCGTATTTATCACTTAAATATAAACTCCATTCATGTTGCAAAACAATAACGTCATACCCAGCCATTTTTTCGATAATATTTTGAAGATATTGTTCGTTTTCTGCATAAGAGTTATGATTAACAATAGAACGATCTAATGCAATTACATCATTCTTTTTCAATACATTTAGTTTATCCAGCCCCCTCTGTAAAGCCTGAGCAAAACTCGCAATACCACAAACAACCTGCCAAGTGGAAAATTGAACCACAGATTTACCTTTCAATTCTTTTTTATTAAAATCAGACGTGTCATACATTTGTGGTAAACAAGTATCCAGATGTATTTTACCAATTTTTTCAATAGTATTAACCAAAGAATCAATACAATGCTGAGATGATATACTGGATGTGTTTTCAGAAACGCGTTGTTCAACTTTCTCTATAACTTTTTCTACAGTGTGTTTGAAAATACGCACACCAAGAAAATGAAGTCTTAAAGTTTGCCCATCTATACGAACAGTTATAACAGGTATACCCAAAACATAAATAATATGTTTGTTATTAACTTTTTTTGTTTTATATAAAAAAGACATTTTGTTTCCTTTTGTTTTTCTTGCATTCTCTCTGATAACACCATCTATCATTGCGCGTGTTTTTGCCCAAGTGAATTTTTCTGATTGAATTAAAGATTTCTTTTGCATATCTTCACGCAATTCTTTATTGTCATAAAGTGTCTTATATGCATCAACATGTGCTGTTTTATCAAAAGCGTTTACATACACACCCGCATCGCCGACAACTTCTGGTAAAGAAGAATTATCTCCTGTGATAACAGGACAACCACATTGCATTGCTTCCAATAATGGTAAACCAAAACCTTCGTATTGTGATGTATAAACAAAAAATTCAGCACCAGAATACAAAGGCGCCAAATCTTCGTCATCAACATAACCCAAACGTTTGATATATTGCGTATATTGATTCAAGTCAGAGATTTCACTATTCAGTTGTTCTATAAAATGCTCCCAATGTCCGCCCCCCATCAGATAATACATATCTTTAATGTTATAACGTTTAATAAATTCAACAAATGCTTTAACGGACATGATTAAGTTTTTACGCGGTTCTAATGTGCACAAACTGAATACATATCGCGTATTTGGTTCAATACCATATTTTTCTAATGTTTTATTTATCGCTTCTTTAGATGCAGGATAAAACTTTGTTTTATCTGCTGCCAAATGTGCAACACTGATATGTTCTGGGTTAATATTTGGCACATATTTAATAAAATCGTCTTTGGTTGATTGTGAAATAGCTATCAAATAATCATCTTTATCTAAACTATCAATAAATTTAAAAAACCAATGCGTTCTATCTGTTCCACCAGGAAAATATTGCGGAAAAATCACAGGGATTGCATCATACACAAAAATAAATCTTTTAATGTGTTCTTGTTGTTTAATTACATCTGGTGCCGCATATAAAGGGGAAAAGTAAGCATGTATTTTTGCATAACAATCTTTTGCACAGAACGGCCTTGCTAACTCCCTCAATATTTTATACAAACCTATTTTTACAGAACAAAAACATTTTCTTAATTTTTTGTGTTCTTCGCGCGCTTTTTGTCGTTTTTCACGATAGTTAATAACCTTGCTATTGTACTGTTCCAACAAAGTATCATCAACCATTTTACAATGATATTTTTTTATTGTATCCCCAAAAAACTGATAAAGTTGACCTTTTAATCTTGGATCGCAGTATAAATATACTTTATATTTATGATTTTCTAAAAAATAAATCAATGTATTCCACATTACAAAAAAGATACCTGTTCTTTGAGAATAAGATACATATTCTGACAAATGTGTCACATCGTAAATCAAATTGATTTTTTTCATTTTATACTCTTTTACCTGTCATAACTTTTTATAATATCTGCGATTGTTTGTTGTAACATATATTTTGGTTGCCAACCCAATTCTTGTTTTATCTTTGTATTATCACCAACGACCAATTTTACATCATTTATGCGAACTCGTGCTGGGTCAACAACAATATTTGGTTTTATCCCCAGCTGTTTTGATGTGTTATCAATTATTTCACGCAACTTAACAGCTTTACCAGAACAAACATTGTAAACCTGTCGATTTGGTGCTTTTTTTAGTATTTTATAATACGCATCAACAACATCACGAACATCTGTAAAATCACGCGCAACATCTATATTACCAACCATCATTTTATTTTCAATTTTTCCATCTGCGATTTTCACCAATTGGTCAATAAAAGAAGGAATTACAAATTGTGTGCTTTGACCTGGTCCAATATGATTAAACGAACGCGTCATCACAATATCTAAACCAAACCTATCTACATATAATTTGGACAAATATTCCTGAGACAGACGTGCAACAGAATACGGACTTTTAGGATGCAAAACAAAATCTTCCTTCATCGGTTCATCATAAAAACCGTACTCTTCAGATGACCCAACAGATAGGATTCTGGTTGATAGTTTGTTTTGCCTGACCGCATCTACAAGATTCAGAAAACACGCGTTGTTATTCAGAAAACATTCTGCTGGACTACCCCACGATTTTGCGACAGATGACACCGCTGCCAAATGCACAATATAATCAGGTTTGTATTTTGCTGTTTCTTTATAAACCATTTGTTTATCACAAAGGTTCACAGATTTATATTGTATATTTTTTATTTTTGTTCCTTCTTCTATACCAAGTCCAAAAATATCTGCGTCTGGTTCAACAGAAAAAACATAATCAACAAAATACCCGCCCACAAAACCATTTATACCGGTGACAAAGTATTTTTTCATCTTTGACCCTTTTGCGACAAATGTTCTTTCAACAGTTTTTCTGTTTTTGCCAATTTTAGATCTTCCGCGACCATTTCTTTTGCCAAAGCAGATAAATCATATTGTGGTTTCCACCCCAATTTTGTACGGGCTTTTGTTGAATCTCCTAACAACAAGCTAACCTCGGCAGGACGAAAATAATCAGGATCAACAGTGACCATAATTTTACCCGTTGCTTTATCAATACCTTTTTCTTCAATACCTTTACCAGACCATTTCAAATCAACCCCTGTTTCCTTGAAGGCCATTGTTGTAAAATCACGAATAGTTGTTGTAATCCCTGTTGCCAAAACAAAATCCTCTGGTTGTTTTGCTTGTAATATACGCCACATACCATCTACATAATCTTTTGCGTGCCCCCAATCGCGTTTAGAATCCAGATTCCCTAATTCAAGATGGTCTTGCAAGCCTTCTTTGATACGCGCTGCACCCAAGGTAATTTTACGTGTCACAAAGTTTTCACCACGTCGTGGACTCTCATGATTAAATAAAATACCATTACAAGCGAACATATCATAAGATTCGCGATAATTCACAGTTATCCAATAACCATATAATTTCGCAACCCCATACGGAGAACGTGGATAAAACGGTGTTTTTTCAGATTGAATTGGTTCTTGAATCAAACCATATAATTCAGACGTAGAAGCCTGATAAAAACGTGTTTTTTTATTTAGACCATTTGCACGAATTGCTTCCAACAATCTCAAAACCCCAACAGCATCTGTTTCTGCTGTAAACTCTGGACAATCCCAAGATATTTTTACATGCGATTGTGCCGCCAAATTATATATTTCATCTGGCTGTATTTGACGAACCAGATTATTTAAACCAGCAGAATCTGTCATATCACCATAATGTAGATTTATTTTTTCCTTTATATGATCTATGCGTTGTGTATTTGGAACAGATGTACGACGAACTATCCCATGAACTTCATAATCTTTGTCCAACAACAACTCTGATAAATAAGAACCATCTTGCCCCGTGATACCAGTAATCAAAGCAATCTTTTTTACCATAACTTCTCAACCCTTATTTTACTTTGCTATTCCATTCTTTTAAAATCCACGATGATGAATTTGCCTTGTTTTCACCACCAACACCAAAAACAATCTCTACTCCACATTCTTTGCATGCTGGCATTTCAGGGATATTATCCTTGGTTCTGTCGCCACCAGATACTATATAATATTTTACCGTTACCCTGCACTCCGCCTTTTGTTATACACGATTATAAACATCTTCCAAGCGGGTTATATCGTTTTCGTCCAATACATCACCCATTTGAATTTCCAAAATCTCTGAAATTTCATCTGTTAGATTTTCCAACCTGTGTTTTGTTTTTACCGGAATATCAACAGACTGTCCAAAATGATATTCTTTTTCAACATTTCCAACTGTTATTGTTGGATTTCCTTTGACAACAGTCCAATGTTCGTTGCGAAAATCATGCATTTGTAAAGACAAAGACGCATGTGGATTAACAGTAATAAGTTTGGCAATAAAGTTTTCACCAACAGCAATACACTTCCATATACCCCACGGACGTTCACCAACTTCGTTGATTTTGTATTGTATAGCCATTTGAATCTCTTTTGGTGCTTTGGTCCAAACATTCTACAAAAAAATATTTTGACCTGTTTTATAATAGTCTATTGTATAGTACACAAATACACGAAAGTCAACAACAATCCAAAAAATATCCCCTTCTTCAATATATATTGATTTTTTGTCATTTTTATGGTATAATTAGAAACAATAGACGGGAGACTTTTGTCGTCCGTTTTTTATTAGTCGCGCACAAAGCGCGGCTTTTTTTGTTATAACAAAAGGAGAAAAATACAAATGCAAAAAGTATCTTATATGGGTGATGGCTCTACAACAGATTTTTATTTCAATTTCCCATTCTATACAAATACAGACATTATCGTCTTGAAAAACACTCAAATAACAACAGATTACACTATCGTTGGAACACCTGCGGGTCTAAATGCTGACATACCTTATACTGGTGGAAAAATAGTTTTTAATACTGCCCCGGTCGCCACAGACAGTATAACAATATATCGTCATTTACCTTTGACCCGCATAGTTGACTATCAACCAACAGAAAAAATAAACCCAACAATTCTAAATCAAGATATGAACTATATGATGGAAATCTTGAAAGATATGCAAGATAAAATAGATACATTTTCAGAACAATACAATGACGTTGTGAATAAAGAATCCACTGATAATTTATTATCTAAAATTCATTATATAAACCAGTTGATTGATAATGATGAAATTATCAATAAATACACATCAAATTGTATAACCAAAATACCACAAGACATCAAATTATCAATAGATTCTGATAATAATATTATCGTTCATGCTGGCAGCAAAGTACATTATGGCGATGGAACATATGAGATTTTGTCGTCTGATACAGGATTCAATGCGACAACAAGTTTTCCAAACACAGATTTCTTTTTTTGCATAAAAAAATCAGATAAATCTTTTGTTCAAACCTCGATGAATGGTGCCAGATCTAGCGCCACAAACCCAGAAACAACCTATATAATATGGTTTAACACAACAGATGGTAAATGTTATTGGAATAACGGTTCTGGTGTTGCTTTCGAAGTATCTTTGCCGGTTGGAGTTGTTGAACACACCAACGGTATTGGCTGGACAACTATAAAACAAACATTTAATGGTTTCGGATTTTTGGGCTCGACAATATTTGCTTTACCTGGTGTAAAAGGTTTGATACCAAATGGAAGAAATGCAGATGGAACATTAAAAACAACCGTATTTGAATGTTCTTCTGTTATAACAAAAACATTTTCTGATACCGCTGTTTCTGATGTTGTTTTCCAAGGAACAACTTTCAATCCAGGGTCGTATAATTTGGGTTCTGACAATTATTTATATACCAATTCAGGTGTTAAGGTTGTGTCAACTGTCATAGGAACATTAAATAGAACAAACGGAAAAATAACAACATTTAATACAAAACAACCATATCAGGCACTAGATTATAATAATTCTTCATATATCGCACATCAAGCTATGCCAAGCAATAAATATATAAATCTAACACTAGGCGTAAGTGGAACAACATATACAGCGCCAGCAGATGGATATTTCACTGTTAATAAAGTTGCCGATGTATCTGGAGAATATATAAACATGATAAACAATACAAATAATATGAATGTTAATTCTGTTGCAACAGGTGCTATAAATTGCAGATTGATGATACCTGTATCAAAAAACGATGTTGTAACTATAAATTATACTGCGGCAGGAACAACAAATTGGTTCAGATTTGTTTATGCAAACGGTACAAAATAAAAGGATAAAATATGTTTGAAATAATCGATGAAAACCAAAATATTATACTATCGGATACTGATTATGCAAGATTGCGAACAACAGCATTATTATTAGCCAAAGAAACAGAAAACGGCTTTATACCTATGTTTACAGAAGAAACTGTTGATAAATCAATAACAGTCCGTACGGATTCTAACAACGAAACAGTAAACCAAGATTAAAACATATAATCAATTCCCCTTTATTGGGGAATTGTTTGTATATTAAAAATCATTATTAATAGTGTCAATCATTATATCTAATGTTTTTTCCCATGAAAACTGTTTGGAATGTTTTAATCCTTCTGTGGCCATTTTGTCACGATATTTTTCATCAAAATAATATTTTTCATACGCGGTAATATGTTGTTCATCACTGTCCCAGTCTATCATTTGACCTGCATTATCAACAACCTCTGGCAAACTTGAATTATTAGATGTTATAACAGGACAACCGCATTTCATCGCTTCAAGTGGTGGCAAACCAAATCCCTCATATTCAGATGTATAAACAAAAAATGTTGCACCACTATAAAGTGCCGCCAAATCTTCGTCCGCTATATAACCGGCACGCAAAACTTTATCTTTATATTCACCAAAATCTGTTATTTCAGATTCTAATTTACCAATAAAATCGTTCCAATGGGCACCACCTAAAACAAAAACCAAATCATCTATTTTATTTTTTTTAATAAACTCAACAAAAGTTTTTACTACACGAATTAAATTTTTACGTGGTTCCAAAGTACACAAAGAAAACACATATTTTTTATCGTCTGGGATACAGTATTTTTCGCGCACTTTTTCAATTTTCATATCATTTTTTTCTTGATAAAAATTATCGCTCGCAGCCAATGGTATTACAGTTATATTATCATGATTTATATTTAACAATCTTATAAAATCTGATTTTGTGTTTTCAGATATAGCGAAATACTTACATTTTGGTTTAGACTTTATATATCGAATCAAATCATAAAACCAATATTTTTTCAATCGCATTTCTGGATAATACTGTGGAAACAACAAAGGTATAGCATCATATAAAATTATATATTTCTGTTTTGCTTTTATTTGTTTAGACACAACACGCAAAGGTGATATAAACACATCACATTTTAACAACTTGTGTATCAATCCGGCAAAATATAAAGGTTTGCGAACAAATATATTCAATAATAATTTCAGAATATTATGATGCGATTTACGTAATTTTTGATTTAAATCTGATAACTTTTTTAATTTTACAGCATATTTATTTCCAAAATAAATCTTTATATTTTTACCGAATTCTTTTTCTACAAAAACACAAAAATCTTCATTACATAATTTTTCACAGAACAAAGCCACATCAAATTGTTCTGACTTAATCAATTGTTTTAATATATTATAAGCAACGAAATATATTCCGCTTCTGCCAGAACCTGCAGTTAAGTTCTCTGCAATAACAGAAGCATCAAAAATAAGAGTTTTTTTATTCATAAACTATATCTCAAAATTACTTTTGTTTGGAAATTTTTTGTTGAAAAACAATTTATTATGCTCACGTGTTATATCATTATTATAAACACTATCGTTCACACAAACTATCGGTGCATTACAAGAAAAAACTTTCGATTCAATTGCATCTGTGCAATAAAAAACTGAAGTTTTTATAGATTTTCTATATAATAAATTGTATAAAAAATCTAAAATTATATTATGACCGACATGTTTGGAATGTGATACTATAATATCAGCACGATTTTTTATAAAATCATATAAATTAAATAATAAATGATGAACATCTGTTTCATCACGAAATCTGTGGTATTTTGTAGAGTTTATCACCTTTGACAATTCTGGGTGTTCACAACATTCAATTATTGAAGACTTTATATACGGATCTATACCGTGCGAAGATTTATAATTATACAAATTTATACTAAAAACTTTTTCTATTTCATTTGCAGCATTTATCAAATGCAGTTGGTATATACTTTTTTTATTTCGCGGTATACGGCCGTTTTTACGGTATACGCAGCGAACTTTTGTTTTACCACTTGCCATATCAAAAAAATAATCTGGTTCAATCGGTGTGTTGAAAAACATATCATCATTTGCCAATAAAAAATGTTCCGATAAATTCGGAATATTTTTCAGACTTGCTTCTACTGCACAAGAATTAAAAATAGGTCCGGCATCTGGTGGTAAAATAGATTCTTGCGGAACAATTGTTATTTTTTGGTTATCTGTATTTAACCATGATGGTACCTGTCCAAAAGCAGTCACAATAAAAATATGATTTATCCATGGCGCATTTTGTTCAATAGAACGCAAAGAATACTTTAATTCATTATTATCACGAAATATCTGGTCTTGGACATCATCAATATATTTGCTTGTATCTTTATTTAAATCTTGAATATATTTATTTTTAATGGCAGAAAACCTTTCGTCAGCACCATTTGCCCACAAATAAACAATATCTATCAGAAAAGATGCTTTGTTGCTAATCATAAAACCCCGTTGCAAAAAAAGTTATAACACATAAATATCAAACAGTCAATTTTATATTTTTCCTACAAAACACCCTGAAAATCGGAACATTTTTTTAACGTTTCGCCAGTTTCATTTTGATCTATGTGTTTATTACGAATTTCTTCTTCTGCTTTGATATGTTGTTTTAATAAAACTATATCAGGGTGATTTTGTATTTGTTCGTTTAATTTATCTAATGCTGATTCTATATCTTTTTCTTCTTTTACAAAAATCGGTGTTATTGAATCCGCCGCAGAACTTATTGATTGTTTTAATAAATCTTGATTATCATCTATGACTGATAAATAAGCCCGTATATGTTCATCTTCATGCGACAAAACAGCATTATAAGAACAAGAATCTGGTTTATGTGATATATCTATCTGAACTAAAAAATCACTATAACCAATTATTGCATCTATATTTTTCAATCCGACACAAAAACCATCTTCTATAGAAGTTATATCACCTGTTATTTCGTAATTATCAACCAATGTTGCAATAACATCCCCATGTAAAACATCAATATGTTGCAAAGGTTGCACAACTTGTTTATTCCAAGTCGGTGTTTTTATTGTTATTTTTGGTGTCAATTTATACCCTAAACAATCATCTGCAAAAGATGTTATCGGTAAAATTGAAAAAAATAAAAACAAGTAAAACCTAAACATATATCACATTGTTTGTTTTTTAAGATATTCCGCAACAAAATTATTTCCATAATTTTTATATAATTCTTCAGCTAATAATACCGAAGAACGCCCAGACTCAAATAACTTTAACATATTACCCAGACCACCAAGTTCTGTATTCAAAACAACTGATTCACCAGTCACAGGTCTTGATAATAATACGGCGCGTTTCAGATTTGGATATGCTTTACCTTGAATAAAAGCCATTTCTAATGGATTCAGATTCCATCTTTCATAATCAGAAACATCAGCAGCAGGATTACGGAAGAATAAAACAGTCTGTGCCTGACCACGAACAACATCACCGATACCTAATTTATCCAAAACATTCGCACGTTGGAAAGCAACCATATATGCCTGACGATTTTTACGTCCTTCTTGTAAACCTGCTATAAAATTATCGCGGAACATTTTATTTTCAAGCATTGGTGCGGTTTCATCAATCATAATTAACGAAGGATTTCCGCCGGATACAGTAATATTGTTTATTCTGTGTAATATATAAGATATTACTGCTGGTGCTAAAACTTCATCTTGTAAAATTTCTGTAAAATCAAAAGTTGTTAAACGGGAATATAAATCCAAAGTATCAATTTCTTCATTAAAGATATCACCGTATTGCAAAGGATCAATCCACTTTTTCAATGCGCCACGCATATTACCACTTGATGAAAAACAACTCTCATACAAGTTTTTCAATAATCTATCTTTATCAGATAAATAATCAAAATTAACTGATACAGCACGCGCGATTTCATCTTCTGAAACAACATCTGATTGTCCTGTAATCATTGCCAGCCATCTACGCAAAAAAGCGCGGTTCACAGCTGTATCCGGCATTTTTAACGGATTTAAATGTGTTAAAAATGTATTATTATCAGCATTTTTCTCTTTACCATTCATCGTTATATATTTACCACCCACAGCCAAAGTAAATATCTCTGCACCCTTGTTTCTATCAAAGAAAAATGCTTTCAATTTTTGATGTCTCAAAGATTGTGCAATCAAGAAAGAAAATAATGTTGTTTTACCACCACCTGTTGGACCAATAGTCAAAGTATGCCCAACCGCTGCAGGTTTATCAGAAACATGAAACTGAAATTGATATGGTGTCCCTTGGGCTGTTGGAAAAACAACCAAAGGTCCTGGACCCCAATCACTATTTTTAACACCACGCGGCATAGAAGATAAAGGCACGCTAATCGCTGCTGTTTTTGATAACATCTTGAAAGTTCGTGGAAAAGTATCAAAGCCTGGTATTTGTGCAAAAAAAGAAACTTTTGATGCAAAATCTTCAACTACTGGTGCAATACCAAAACTTGCGCATATTTTTTTGAACTCATTTACATAAAGATTTAATTCATCAAGGTTATAACCAAATAATACATACAAAGGATAATAATCAACTAATGTTTGATTACCTGTAATATTTTCATCCATAGAAGTTTTTGCTTCCATGATTTGTTCCATAGTAGATTCTTCTGTTTCATCTGTTATTGTTGATTTGTGTTGACGCATCAAAGATTCTATATCTTTATATCTCAACACATGAAAAGCATTCATACATATCATTTCACACTGAAGTGTTGAAACTGTATTGAAAAACTCTTCATCCATATAATCAGGTGATAATTTAAAAGAAATCATAACAGCATAATATGTTTTTTCACCACTGGTATATTCAATAACACCATTTTTACGGAAAGTCACATTATCAACAGCAACTAGACTTGCAATATTATCATCACATTTTTTTATAACAGGTTTTGTCACAGGTGATAATATACGTCCAAAAAATGTAGCCATATTATTAATATCATTATTATTTAACATTTCTGGTTTATACGCAGATAAAATAGATTCAATATATCCGCAATATTGGTTTAGTTTTTCTCGATTATTTTGACCTGATACAGATATAACCAGATAATAGTTATTATCATATATTTTCAGACCTTGGTTATTCCATTTATCATATATTTTTTGTAAAACAGGCTGATCAAATTCATAATTTGTTTTTTCATCAGCTTTATCACGAATTGTGAAAAAACGCAAACACACAGATGGATCTTGGATTTGATTAAATAACTGTGCACGCAAATCCAACAATTTTTCACGATTTTTTTCATCCATCATACTAGTCTGAATACCTTTTATTTTATAAACACGAACCAGCGAACCATCAGTCATAGATAAGCTGTTATCAGAATAAACTTTATCAAAAGGTAAATAATCAGAATATTTGGTATAACCAAAGCTTGGTAAAATTTTCTTTGTTAAAACAGGTATATAAATAAGTAATATAACAAAAACCAATATAACAAACATAGCAACAATAACCAGATTCAGAGTCATTGAATTAATACTGCCTGCAAAATAATCAAAAATCTTTTCCATATTTTACACTACCAGTTTGTTAGGTATTTTATTTTTCAATAATCTTAAGTTAGAAAATATAATATTGGCAATTTGTGGGTCTTTTTTAGAATACACACCTAATATAGAATGTGAAAGCGACAACCCACCAAGGAAACCCAAAGGTAATAAAGCGCTATTTATATTAAAAATTATTGTTATAACCAGGCAAACAATAAACAACAAGAACCAAAAAACAAAATTTAATATAGCAAGCGAATAAGGCACATAAAATATGCGCGGCGGGTTTGCTAAAGCTTTTAGAACTTTTTGCCTCAATATTCCCTCTCCTATTGAATCAATTATAACAATTTCAACATTTTTCAACAAGCATAAAAGTAAAAATATTGAAAAATGTTGAAAATATTAAAAAGTCTGTTGTTTTCGACATTTAATTATTACAATATATTATCAACATTTTTTACAAAAAGGCCGGTATTTTAAGATTTTTTTGTTGAAAAACAGTTTATAAAAAGTCGAAAGTCTTTTTTAATAAAATAAACAAGAACAATAAAAACAACAATAAATATAATAAATATTTGATTTTTTATAAAACTGGTTTATAATCAAGCAGTAAAAAGGATTTTGATATGAAATTTTTAAGTTCTCTAAAGGCTTGGAAAAAACGCGGAAATGTAAAACAAATTCGTCGTGGAAAGCAAGTTATATTGATTGACCCTGCTAATCCTAAATTAAAGGCAAAACAGGGATTCAAAAGAAAATAATAATCCAATTGGATGATATTTTTATACCCAGTTTTTCTGGGTATTTTTTATTGTTCGGATAAAAATGCTTCTTGTAATATATTTTTTACTTCATCCCCTGATAATCCAGCACCACGTAAATAATTTACTTGGTTATCATTTGATTTGTATAAAGATGCGCTATGAATAGCATTTTTGGGGACAGATTGGATAAATTGACATGGCTTCATAGTTATTTTTGCAGATTCATCTGCCATAACAGAAAAAGATATATCAGAATCACATAAGTTTTGTTTTTTATCTATTTTTGCAAAACCGTTTAATATAGTATTTGTGTTTTTATGTGCCAGCACACGAGTTTTTACAAAAATACCGGTATTTTCGCATAAATGTTGCCCTTTTATATTTATTTCTAGATTTTTATAATTTTGTGCTATTATTTGGCAATCAAATAAACTATTTTTCCCGGTGTTTTTAACAAAAATATTGAAAAAAGCCGGCTTTTTATTTGTTATTTTTGTTGTCATTATAACTTTTGTGTTTTTAGCCAAAATATTTATATTTATATCAATATTACCGGTAATTTCACCAATATATATAATATGAATTGGTATTTTTGGTGTTTTTAGTATATTTATAGTATCTTTACCAAATTCGACACTTTTATAATCAGATAAATCCTCACAAAACAAACCATCACGAAAAACCAAAGTTTCCGCTGAAAATGTTTTTATATTGAATTCTTGCCAAAGGTATGACATATTTATAACCGTATAATTATAGTTATATAATAAAAGAATTATAAATAAAAAACAACTTTAATTGGTG
>DBXG01000028.1:32648-33363 GCA_002309215.1 Alphaproteobacteria bacterium UBA1218
ATATGGGATTTAATTGTGGAATTGTTGGTTTACCAAATGTTGGAAAATCTACACTTTTTAATGCTTTAACACAAAGTGCCGCGGCAGACGCTCAAAATTATCCTTTTTGTACAATAGAACCAAATACTGGTCGTGTTGTTGTTCCGGATAAAACACTACATGATTTGGCAAAAATGGCCGGTGCAGAACGTATTATACCAACACAACTTGAAATTGTTGATATTGCGGGTCTTGTTAAGGGTGCGTCAAGTGGTGAAGGTCTTGGAAACAAATTTCTTTCAAATATTCTTGAAACGGATGCCATTATACATGTAGTTCGTTGTTTTGAAAATGATGACATAGTTCATGTTAACGGAAAAATAGATCCTCTTCTTGACATTGAAACTATCGAGACAGAATTAATGTTGGCTGATATGGAAAGCCTGGATAATCAAATTAAGAAACTGGAAAAGAAAGTTCATGGTCTGGATAAAAATGCTGCTAAATTATTGGCTGACGCAACTGCTATAAGAAATGGACTTGAAAAATCTGTTCCAGCCCGCATGCAAGATGTTGATTCAAAACCTTTTAATTTATTGACTAGTAAACCTGTAATTTATGTATGTAATGTTGAAGAAAGCGCGACAAGCACAGGTAATAAATATTCAGATATGGTTCGCGAAAAATTTTCAAATATTGCACCTGTATTGATAATTTCATCAAAAATAGAAATGGA
>DBXG01000028.1:33436-33558 GCA_002309215.1 Alphaproteobacteria bacterium UBA1218
GGACTTCAAACTTTTTATACTGTTGGTCCAAAGGAAGCACATGCATGGACAATAACCAAGGGTATGACCGCACCCCAGGCGGCCGGTAAAATTCACACTGATTTTGAGCGTGGATTTATTCG
>DBXG01000035.1 GCA_002309215.1 Alphaproteobacteria bacterium UBA1218
CTGCCAACCATCCAAAACTCTTTCGCGACAGGTCTTTCAAACCGACGGTTTTGGTAATGCGCAAACTAGCGTTTGCTCTTATCTCGCTTCGCAGTCAAGACCGTCGCATTCGACCGCGGCTTTCAACCATCCAAAACTCTTTCGCATAGTTTATATGCTGGCGCGTCAATTGTCAAACCATTTTTATGAACAAATTGCTTTTGTGTTTTCCGTATGATAAAATCAAGAAAAAGGATTTTTCTATGGCAGATAATAAAAAACCAGAGCAAATAATCGTTGACGAGTATGTATTAAAACCTGTTCCCGCTACACCAGAGTTTGCGAAATTGATATACGATATTCATGCTTCGGACAGAGATGGATTCAAATACATAATGCATGGCAAAGATTATAAATCTGCAGATGAGGTGTTGCACACATTAACAACTTCGCGCAAAGATGATGACAGTTGGCATTTTGCATGGTATGGCATATTCAAGGGTGATGAATTGTTGGGGGAAATTGGCTTGTCTGGGATAAATGTTAAAAATCAAGTTGCTGAAATCGGATATTGGTTGAAAAAATCTGCGCGCGGTCATGGAATCATAGATAAATTATTGCCAACCATAGAAAAAGTTGGGTTTGAATCGCTAAATTTGCGTAAACTTAGCATTTATTGCGATGCTGACAATATTGGCTCACGACGTAAAGCAGAAAAGAACGGTTACGTGTTGGAGGGCGTTCAACGTGAACGTACACTTTGGCCGGACGGTTCAGTGCATGATACTGCTGAATTTGGAAAACTTAAACGCGAATGGCAAAAATAAAAAATACTTGACTTTTTATGTTTTTTGTATACAATTGTATTGACAGGTTGAGAAAATTCTGAATAAACACAATCAAACAAGGAGTGAAAGATGGCATTAACAGAAAAAGAAATAATTGAAAAATTAAAACAAGTCGCAGAAACATTCGAGCCTCAATTAAAATCTCCCGATCCCTATGGTAATGGATTATCATCAAATCGAGTCGACGAAGTTGATAGAGAGTTGGGTGATATGTATCAAAACTGTTTTGTTAATAGAACTGTTAATGATGCTAAGTTATCACAGTTTTTACAGTACATAAATAAAATAGATGATGAGAAATCGCGATATGTGTTGTATTGCGGAATAATGCGCCATATTTATTATCACTTAAGAATAAGGAAAAGTTCTTCACTTGTGATACCGTATTTATACACTTATGCAGCAACAACTAGATATTCAACATTTTATGACAAGTTGATTTGTATTAACTCGTTGTATGATCCGCGCATAATGGAATCTGCTTTGGCAATGTTACGTAAAAGAATAGAAATAATGTTTACTAAATCTGTTAAAGGTTTACTAGATATTGGAGAATTGCGAAGCATAGTTAGAGATGCAGACATATTAAAAGAAATTGTCACAATACCAGAAAACGGGAAAGTAGACGAGGTGACAGAATTATATAATAAGGATGGTTATAAAGAAAAAATCGAGAAAGAATTTAACAAAGAAGCAATTTTAGCTAAATTCAACAATGAATACCCACAAACACGTGGATTACCTGAATGGATGGTTCAAGGTGTTATTCCAGGAACAGAAAAAGATATAAATTATGAAGAACAGTCAGAGCAGGTTGAAACACCAAAACAGCCGGAACCAATACAATCGACTTTAATCGAATTGCAACAAGAAGAACAAATTGCAGATTTAAAAAAACGGTTAAATGAACAGTCTAAGCAATACGAAAAAACGAGTCAAGAACAGGCGCGTGGGTTGCAAGAAAAAGAAGCTGAATTGAAAAAAATGAAATCAAAAGTAGAACAATTCAGTGATGCTTCTGATTATTTACAACAAAAGTTAGATGAACAAATACAAAAAACAGATGAAGCTGAACAAAAAGCAAATAAGCTACAAGAAGAATTAAATAAAATTATGAATATGGGAATGTTTGAATTTATGAAATATAAAAAAGCTAAATAATATATCGACACCGCCAAAACGGCGGTGTTTTTTTCTTGATATTTGGTATTTTTATAATACAATGTAAAGTATGTAAATAAAACAAAAGGACAAAAACCGATGCGAAAATAATGTTGTATTTTTTTATATCAGTCGCGCAAATTATTGCGCCAGTTTAATCAACAACATTAAAGGGTTTTTGTTATGTCTATAATTTCTTTATCGAATGTATTTTTTAGTTATGATTCATCAACCAATTTGTTCGATGGTATTTCTGTTGCTTTTAACAGTACGGACAAAGTTGCTATTGTTGGCGATAATGGTTGTGGAAAAACAACATTATTAAAAATGTTGTCTGGGGGTGTTTTGCCTGATTCTGGTAATGTGTCACGCAACGCATCTGTGTATATGTTAAATCAAATAAACGTGTCTGATTCTAAAAGTGGTGGCGAACGTCAGAGTCATGAATTGGCGCGTGCTTTTGATAGTTTTGCGGATATTTTATTATTGGACGAACCGACAAACAATCTGGATTATGATGCGCGACAGGTATTTTTTAATGATTTGGCATCTTATCCTTTTGGGGCTGTCATAGTATCACATGATCGTGAATTATTACAGAATGTTGATAAAATAATAGAACTCGAAAATGGGCACTTGAAAGTATATGGTGGCAATTATGATTTTTATGTTGCCCAGAAAGAACGCGAACAAGAACATCTGCGTTCAAAATATACAGATGCCCAGAAAGAAATTGCACGATTAAATCACACATTAAATGTTGCACAAAATACGCGTCAACACCATGAAGCAAAACAAAATAAAGACGAAGAAAACGCAAGGCGTTCTCGATTGACTCAAAATGCTTTAAAAGGCAAAAGTCAGGAAACAGAAGCAAAAAAACGCATGGCTATTCAGAAAAAATTAGATGAACAATTTGAAACCAGACAAAATCTATCAAGTCAAATGCATGATGATAAAATCAAGATACCAATGCCTACCAAGGATTTTTATAGTAAAGAATTAGTGCAAATAAAAAATATGAATTTTGCATATGGCGATAAAGTAATTTTTGATAACTTTGATTTTACAATGTTCGGTAAAACACGTGTCAGATTGCTTGGTAAAAATGGTGCTGGTAAAACAACATTGTTAAAACTGATTTGTGGAAAATTACAGGCACAATCTGGCGATATCAAGGTATTTGGAAAAATTGCATACTTGAATCAAGATTTGTCAGTATTAGATAAAAACAAATCGATTGTTGAAAATATAATGAATATATCAAATGTATTAAAACACGATGCACATGCGATTGCAGCCAATTTTGGTTTTCGTGGTGATTTATCAAATAAAAAAATTGGTGTTTTATCCGGTGGCGAATTATTAAAAGCAACATTAGCAGCGGTTCTTGGTAGCGCAGAACAGCCAGATTTGTTGATATTAGACGAACCAACAAATAACCTGGAAATAAAAAGTATATCAATTTTAGAAGATGCATTAAATCAATATACTGGTGCAATACTACTGGTATCGCATGACGAAATGTTTGCGCAAAACATAAAAGTAGATTCTACAATATGCATTGGTTAAAATTGCTGAACGTTTAATCAATTTTTACAAATTCATTTAATTCCAGCATATCTGTTGGGGCGAAGTTTGGTTTTATATT
>DBXG01000004.1 GCA_002309215.1 Alphaproteobacteria bacterium UBA1218
ATGAAACTGATATTGATGGGAACAAACGATTTTGTTGTGCCTGTATTTGATGATTTAGCAAACAAACACGAAATTATCGGTGTGTTTACTCGTGCACCTAAATCAATTGGTCGCAAACATATTTTAACACCATCGCCTGTGCATCAATGGGCAGACAAACGTGGTTTGCCTGTGCATACTTCTATCAAAGAATTTGATACAATAAATGACAAGCCTGATATGATTGTTGTTATGTCCTATGGCGTTATATTGCGTGATAATGTTTTGAATGCTGCAAAATGCATAAATATTCACCCAAGTTCTTTGCCAAAATATCGTGGGCCATCACCAATAAGAACAGCGATATTAAATGGTGATGCAGATATGGATGTTTGTTTGATGAATATGGTTGCTGAAATGGATGCTGGCGATGTCTATATGCGTAAAAATATTACAATCGCTGAAAATGATACAAATTCAGATGTTGAAAACAAAGTATCAAAAACCGCCATTGAAATGTTAAATGAATATATTGCAAATCCTGATAAGTTTGTTGCCATACCACAAAATGGTGAACCAACTTTCACACGCAAGTTTACTGGTGATGATGAAATTATTGATTGGAACAAAACACCAATTCAGATTCATAATCAAATACGTGCGCTGGGCTGTGGCCGAACCAAGATAAACGGTATAGATGTCAAGATTTTAGAAACACGTATATCAAACGGCATATTGGAAATTGTGAAGGTTCAGCCGGCTGGTAAAAATGCTATGGATTGGCGCAGTTTTGTAAATGGTTTGCGTGGTGCAGAAATTAAATACGGAATATAAAATATGCCAAGATACAGAATTGATGTTGAATACGATGGAACAAATTTAATTGGTTGGCAAATAAACCACCAAGGACCGTCTGTGCAATCGCTGTTGCAAGATGCGATTTATAGATTCTGTGGTGAAAAAGTGGCTGTGTTTTCAGCAGGGCGTACAGATGCTGGTGTCCATGCAATTGCTATGCCTGCGCATTTTGATTTGGATAAAGATTGGGATGCTGAAACTGTAATGCGCGCAATCAATTTTTATTTGGTAAATGAACCAGTGTCAGTATTAAGATGCGAAAAAGTTGATGATGATTTTCATGCGCGTTTCAGTTGTAAAAAACGTATTTATAAATATGTTGTCGTAAATCGTCCTGCGCCAGTTGTGTTGAATAAGAATCGTGTATGGTGGGTACCGCAAAAATTGGACATTGATTTAATGCGCGCACAATCACAAAAGTTAGTCGGCAAACATGATTTTACTTCGTTTCGTGCCGCACAATGTCAGGCCAAAAGCCCAATAAAAACTTTGGATTCTTGCACAATTACACAAAATGGTGACGAAATAGTTTTGGAATTTGCTGCACGTTCTTTCTTGCATCATCAGGTTCGCAATATGGTTGGAACATTGATTGATATTGCTTCTGGCAAGCCGTATGACATTGATGAAATTTTTGCAAAACAAGAGCGCGGTGCTGCCGGTGTAAATGCGCCTGCATGCGGATTGTATTTCGTCAAAGGCCTTTATGCCACAGACGATGATTCAAAATCTTTCTAATTTTACCAGACGGATAAATAACCATACCGCCTGTTAAAACCTTTGCATGACATTTTGGTGCGCGAATTGAAACAGGTGAAACTATGAAACCCACAGATTCATCACGACATACAGTATTTATATTATCAATCACAGTTTTTATAGACTGCATATAAACCAGATTCCAGTTTGGTGTTTGATATTTACATAAACCTTTAACGCATTTCTTACGCGCAATTTTATCTGTTGTTGAGTCATCATTAAATGTTCGCCACGAACCGAAAGCAAAAAAGTGTTTTGATGAACGCGCTTTGTTAAAATGTATTTTGCCATTTTCAACAAAGCCAACCAATTCATTGTCATAAGTTGAATAAAACAAAGGCTTTTGTGGTTTTGCAAAAATTATAATCGCAGATGCTAGAAACACCGAACCGATAATATAGTTTATATTTCGTATAAAAAGATTTTTGGAATCGGGTCTGACAATCAATATTATGCAAAGCAAACCGATTATGCACAGCCCAAGAACCAGACTTGACATATGTGGCATAGCAATTGTTGCATAGGGCAATTTTGTTATGCTTTCTGCCAAATGCAAAGCGAAAGTATAAATATCATATGTTGCATTATTCAGGCCATGAAAACCAAAGTATGCTAACAGTGTTCCAATCATAATCATCGGCATTATAGCAACAGAAAATATCGGTAATATAACCAGATTTCCAAGTAAACTGTATAATGGAATATAGCCAAAATGTGCAATTATAAATGGCAAAGTGAAAACACTTGCAACAACAGCAGTCATAAGCGCAGAGTATATTTTATGTCCGATGTATTTAATTTTGTTTCTTTTTTGATATTCGGATTTATCGAAAAACCAAAGCAATCCAAATACAGCTGCAAACGACAATTGAAATCCTGCATGCATTACATAAAATGGATTGATTAAAAATATAATAAAAAATACCAGAACCGCGGTTCGCAAAGACAACAAATTACGTCCAAATATAAATGCCATAAATATCAATGTAGTCATTAAAAATGCGCGCACAGTTGCAACAGAAAAACCAGAGATTCCTAAATAAAACAATAAGCCACACCATGCACAAATCATGGCGGGATATTTTGCTGGTATACGTTTAGTAATCGGTGATATACATCGAAATAATAAATAAAATATTGCGAATAACCAACCACCAACCAAAGTCATATGAAAACCGCTGATTGACCAAATGTGTCCAACACCAACTGTTTTCCATATATTGCTTTCAGATTTTGGAATTGTGTTTTTATAGCCTAAAACCAAAGCGTCAGTTAAAACAGAGTTTGATTTATTGTGAATTTTTGTGCGCAGATTTTCTGAATAGTTTGTGTCTGATTTGATGTTGTAATCTTTGATGAAACCTATGCCAGATAATTTATTGAAATATGCCCAACGTGCAAAATCAAAATCATCAGGCACATATGCGGCGGACGGATGAAACAACATAATATTTCCGGATATAGTATCGTTTATATTTGGTGTATCTGAATCTTTATTGAAAGATAGTCGAACAAGTGCATGTTTGTGTGCAGGATATTTGGAATCAATTTGATTTGCAGGTATCTTTAATGTGATGCGCGTGTTGTCCGTCATAAAATCTATGTCTTGAACAGTTCCAGATATATAACGCGATTTATGTGAAGCATATATTTGCGGTGTATCAATAATGTTGGTATAAGACACAGAATAAAAGAACCCAAATACAAATAATGCAATCGCAGTTATAAAAACGTTTTTGTGTTTATATATTATCAGCCCAGATAAAGCAGTGATTAAAATCGGAAATTGAACATTTGGTTCTGAATGCATGGTAAAATATAAAATCGCACCAATCGCCATAACAAACGGCGACCATAAAAACAGGTTTTTATATTGAGTGTTCAGGAATCCTTTCATACCAAGATTATAAGATTTTATCTGTTTATACCGCAACCGATATTTTTTATATAACCAATAATAACAAATTCTCCCTTTGGAGGGAGTACCGGCATAGCCGGGGGTATTCCCCTCCATCGGAGGGGTGCCCGCAGGGTGGGGAGGGGTCAAATAATATTTTATTCCAGACGTTCATTATTACGAATACACCGGAATACCCGCCCCGTCTTGTGACTGCGTCACAATCCACCCCGCCATGGGCGGGGAACCAAGGTTGTTCCATGTCGAAAATACACAGAAAACCTTGAATTATTATTTTCCGAAAATAAAATCTGGATTTGATGATATGGATATAATTGCGTCTATATCATCGTTGGGTGCAGAATGTTGTTTGATTATTTTTCCGCATTTTTCACATTTATGTGTTATGACAAAGCCGTCTTTGGTTGTTTCAACGGATATTGGACGCATCATACCGCCACAGTTTGATAATCTGTCGCCTGGATTATTGTCAACGTGCCGAGAATATAAACATTTCGGGCAATGGTTTGTGTATCCATTGCCCGAAACTTTTGCGCCACAGTTGGCACATACGAAATCTTCAACGCGTTTTGTGAATTTTTTCATTTATAAACCCAAAGCATCACGATACATTTTGGTCAATTCGTCTGCTTCGTCCAATTCATCAGGATCCAGTTTTCTTAAACGTATCATCTGACGAATATATTTTGGGTCATAGCCTGCAGATTTAGCCTCATTATAAACTTCCTTGATATCTGCAGCGATAGCAGCAGAGTCTTCGTTTAATTTTTCAATACGTTCAATAATGCTGGTTAACTGAGCGTTATCAAAAGAACCATGATTTGCGTTTTTCATATCCTTCCTCTTGTTTTTACCATGTGATATATGATAAACTATAGATTATAAAAATCAAATAATTTTAATGCATGTTTGTAATAGGGGGCAGACATGACCAGATTTACAAAAATAACCGCTTCAATCGGCCCAAGTTGCGAAAATATAGATACTTTGACGCGCATGATAAAGGCTGGGGTCAGCGTTTGTCGTTTGAATTTCAGTCATGATACAGGCGATGTCCAAGGGGCCAAAATAGATATGATACGCTCTGTGGCAAAAAATGTTGGTGTCCCTGTGGCGATAATGATTGATATCCAAGGGCCTAAACACAGAATCGGTGATTTTGCGTCTGATAAACATTATCCATTAAAAGTCGGTCAGAAATTTACATTGGATTCTGATGAAACGCCTGGCGATGAAACACGTGTTCAATTGCCAGATACCGATGTTATGCATTCATTAAATGTTGGCGACAGAATATTGTTAAATGATGGAAAAATAGAATTGCGTGTTGATGCTGTATTTGATGATGCGGTTGAAACAACTGTGATGCATGGCGATGAAATCTGGTCCAGACGTGGTTTCAATTTGCCAGATACCGATGTTGATACAGATATTTTGACAGACAAAGACCGCAAAGATTTGGAATATGCAATAACAAAAAATCCAGATTTTATTGCTGTGTCATTTGTTCAACGTGCAGAAGATATTTCAATCGTTCGTGATTTTATAACTGAACGAACTTCGCATCCGATAAAAATAATTGCTAAAATCGAACGTCCAAATGCAGTAAAAAGAATAATTGATATTGCCAATGCTGCAGACGGAATTATGATTGCGCGTGGTGATTTGGCTGTGGAATTGCCTTTCGAGCAAGTGCCAGCAGTATCGCGTTATATTTTGCGTGAATGTCGGAAATTAAATCGTCCTGCGATTGTAGCGACACAAATGTTATCATCAATGGTGCATTCTGATTTTCCAACGCGCGCAGAAATTTCAGATGTTGCAAATGCAGCATATTTACGCGCTGATTCAACAATGACATCCGAAGAAACTACAATCGGTGATGACCCTGTAAATGTCATAGAAAAAATGGATAAAATATTGACTTATTCAGACAATGATTCAATCGAACATCCGTATGATTGGTGCAATATTGAAAACACACCTGAAAATGATTGGTCGCGTTCTGTTTCATCAATGGCGTTTCTGAATAAAGCATCTGCAATTGTTGTTTTTGCACGCGATACTGATGCTGCGGTTCAGATTTCTTGTCGTCGTCCTGATATGCCGATTATTGCGGTTTGCAGTGATGAGGTTATTGCAAATCAATTATGTTTATCGCGTGGCGTGTTTCCTATTTATGACAGGTATTTATTCGGCCAACGTGATGCGTTTGGTGCGGCGGCATTGTTTGGTGTTCGGACTGGAAAATTAGTTATTGTGGACGAAGATAAAATCAGTTTGCGTACATTAGATTAAAATATAAATTAAATATTTTTTATTATTGACCGAATTATAGTAATTTTACTATGATTTTGGTTATGAAGAGAGTTTTGCCATTTATCATTGGAATATTCACATTTTTTGGTGTTGCGAGCGCCAAAGAATATCGTGCTGCATTGGTTGCAGACATTGATTCAGGTCAGGTTTTATACCAAGAAAACGCAAATCAATTAAATTATCCTGCCAGTTTAACAAAAATAATGACATTGTATTTAACATTTGATGCGCTGGAACATAAACGTTTGCGTTTAGACGACTATTTAATTGTTTCACAATCTGCTGCAAATGCCCAGCCTGTTAAATTGGGTCTAACCGCGGGCAGTAAAATATCTGTGGAAGATGCAATCAAAGCGGTTGCTGTGCATTCTGCAAACGACGTTGCGCGCGTTTTGGCTGAAAATCTGCAGGGTGGGAAAGAAGGCAACTTTGCAAATCTGATGACGCGTGTCGCGAATGAAATTGGTTTACAACAGACGAATTTCGAGAATTCATCTGGGTTGCCAAATGATGACCATATGTCGACTGCGCGTGATATTGCATTACTGTCTATGGCTGTGCATAAACATTTTCCACAATATTGGAAATATTTTGGAATAAAATCTTGGACTTATAACGGCAAAACTTATACAAATGGAAACAGATTGTTGTCTGATTATTCGGGATGTGACGGTATGAAAACAGGTTTTACAAACAAATCTAAATATTCATTGGTTGCAACTGCAAAACGTAATAATCGTCATTTAATCGCGGTTGTTTTGGGTGCAGATAACAAAGATGTTCGTGCAAATGTCGCAACAAAAATGCTGAATTTGGGCTTTAATAAAATTGGTCAAAACGTTTCAGATTACAGTTATCAAAATGAAACGCATACTGTCGCTGCAAACGCAAATAATCCTGTGGCTAAATATGCCCAAGATGC
>DBXG01000013.1:0-21401 GCA_002309215.1 Alphaproteobacteria bacterium UBA1218
ATTACCCAGAAAATGGCTGAATTTACTGGACGCAAGGAAAAAGAAGTTTTTGATGCTATGGAACGTGATAACTGGATGGATGCTGAAGCGGCAAAGAAGTTCGGTTTGGTTGATGGCATATTAAATCGTAAATAATTTTATAAGACAGGGTTTATAAAATGAGTGACGAAAAAAATACACCAGAAAATGCACAACAGTTTTGCAGTTTTTGTGGTAAATCTGTGTATGAAGTAAAGAAATTAGTCAGTGGTCGTAATGTCTGCATTTGCGATGAATGCATCAATTTGTGCAATGATATTATGGCTGATGATAAAAAGACCAAGATTGAAACTGATACGGAAAAATTGCCTACGCCGTCCCAGATTTATAAATATCTGAATGAATATGTTATTGGTCAAGATGATGCCAAGCGTACTTTGGCGGTAGCAGTATATAACCACTATAAACGAAATAGCGCGTCTATTGCATCTAATGTAGAAATTCAGAAGTCAAATATTTTGATGATTGGTTCTACGGGGACTGGTAAAACATTATTTGCGCAAACTTTGGCGCGTGTATTGGATGTTCCTTTTGCGATTGCTGATGCAACCACTTTGACCGAGGCTGGCTATGTCGGTGATGATGTTGAATCTGTTTTAACACGTTTATTGCAGAACGCGAATTTTGATGTTGAACGTGCGCAGAAAGGTATAATTTACATTGATGAAATTGATAAGATTTCCAGAAAATCTGAAAACCCATCTTTGACACGTGATGTATCTGGCGAAGGTGTGCAACAGGCTTTGTTGAAATTGATAGAAGGAACAATCGCGAATGTTCCTGCAGGCGGTGGTGGTCGCAAGCACCCTGGGGAATCAACTGTGCAGTTGGACACCAGCAAGATTTTATTTATATGTGGTGGTGCGTTTGACGGTCTGAACAAAATTATTGCAAATCGAACATCTGCGCGTGCGGGTATTGGTTTTGGTGCAGAAGTTGCCGGCAAGCAAGAGCGTGAGGAAAAAAACAGATTGTCAGATGTGCAATCTGTTGATTTGGTAAAGTTCGGTATAATTCCTGAATTGATTGGCCGTTTGCCGATTGTGACAACTTTGGATGCGTTGGACGAAAGCGCTTTGGTGAAGATTTTAACAGAACCAAAGAACGCGATTGTAAAACAATATGCGGCAATGTTGGATATGGACGGCATAAAATTGACTGTGACCAAAGACGGATTGACTGCAATTGCAAAAATGGCGATTGAACGTAAAACTGGTGCGCGTGGATTGCGGTCTATATTGGAAAAGATTTTATTGCAACCTATGTTTGATGCACCTGATAAAAAAGATTTACAAGAAATTGTTATTGATGCAGATGTTGTCAATGGTAAGAAATCACCGATTGAGATATATGCAGAAACCAAGAAAGTCGCTTGATTTGGGTTTCATAAAATAAAAGTATTTTCTCGTACGTGGTGGGATATGCCCTCCCTCCCGTTCGCTTTCGCTATTACACTTCGTTAAAACTTCGTGTAACAAGTCGCTACAGCGAAACATCTCCCTCCAAAGGGAGAATTTTAGAGGTTTAGAGCATTAGAGAAAAAGGTATGTGGTGTTATTGTTTACAATATCCCCATAATTTATTCGCGCTGGTTGTTGTATAGAATGACTGTAATATTGTATCGTTTGTAATATCATGGAATCCATTATTGTCACTGTCTTGCCATGCTGTTGAGACCCATGTACCGTTTAATCGTTCGCATTCTTCGGATAATTCTTTTGTTAATGCAGAACGTATATCGTCCATCGCCCTTTGCACATCGGACAAAACGGCACGTGGTAAGACATAGTTATTGCTTTTGGTTGTTCTGGTGCAATTCTGCAACGCAAACTTAACAAGTTTTTGATATAAACTGCCAATATAAGTATCACCACACACCGCATATACATCATCAGAACTTGTAGTTGAAATAGGTGCTTGTTTTTGTCCTGGACATATATAATTGGCTGGACATGGACAACAATTAGGGTCTGATGTTGGAATACTAAAGGTAAAATCGTTGTCTAAACTGGTTGGGCAATCATTATCTGTTGGGGCTTTGTATAAAAAATATCCGAAATTGCAACTGGTGTACTTCTTTTTGTCTTTTGGACAATAGTAGTATGTTATCACAGGTGTGACAGATACATCAACTCTGTTAAATGGGTTGTTTTGTTCTTTATTACATGTCGATATTGTTGCATAGGTAGATTCCCCGGGGGCATATGTTCGACACCCGTATGGGTAAGAATGTAAGGTGTCATTGGTTGATACAGCACAAATTTCTTCGGTGTATTCTTTCAGTAATACCGGGCATTCTTGGGCAATTGTAGAGTCTGTGATTTTTGACATGGTTGATACCAGTACATCTAACCCTTCGGATCCACCACCATATAAATTACTGCAAGTGTTCAATTTGTCCGCACATAATTCTTCGGATAATTCCAATGTTTGTCTGCTGCTTATACTGGATGCATCATCTGCAAAATCTTTCAGCGCCTCAGACTTATTAAGATAGCATTTATTCACAACTTGCAAACATTCTTTCTTTACATTCTGAACGCGATCCCGTTGTCCCTGATATATTTCAACAAGTGCCTGACGTAAAAATTCATCCCACACGTTTGTTGACACATCGCGACATGCATCCAAAGATACCTGGGCAAATTTTTGTTTTTTGTTCAATGTGTTTATAAAAGCCGAATTTTTGCTGTTTCTCAATACATCACCAGACAAAGATAATTGGTTTTCCAATTGATAAAAATCGGTGGAATATATTGGTTCACCCGTTGTGATGTTCAGATATTTTCCAGTAATATCCAAACAATGAACATAATTTTGTCCGCATGCTGTGTCTGCTGTGATATCTTGGCGAACCTGGGCAATGCAATCGTTTATTGACAATGCGTTATGTGCATCATAATTTTCAAGGCGCGCGTCTTGCATTTCGTGACGACTGGTTCTGATTGCAGCGTTTGCGTTTGTGGTTTTATTTTTTACACTTGTTGCCAATAATTCGCAATCGTTTTCAATGTACATACCGTATGCCGAGGCAATCATTTTAATATCTGATGAACTGCATTGTTCGGATACAATTGCGGAACATTGTGAATTTACAGCATTATACAATGCTTCACCAGATAGGGTTGAGATATCATAACCGCGAATCAAGTCTGTTGTTTTCCATATTGATTTTATATCGCCAGCGATATCCAATGTTCCACTGGTGGACAAAGCGCTTTGTTTAGAGTTTGTTAGAACAGATTTGATATTTTTCAATGTGTTTGCGCTGTTTGATGTGTCCACTTTTATCCCTTGTTCCCCAGCAGATGCGGTTTGCATTGCTTTTACTTCGGCTGCAGTTTTAGAAATTGCGTCAATGTTAAAGTCGTGAAAATCTTGTAAACTGGTTGAAGTTTGAGATAGCAATCTTTCCTGGTCCTGAATTTGTTGCAATCTGGACGAACAAACACAGCGACGGTATGTGTCATTTTGATTCGCACAAAACTGATCCATACAGGTGAAATAAGCATCACGACAGTTCACATAATTATTCCCAAAAGTGCGTGTTGCCACAGAACTTGTCGCTGCACGTGAAATACGTTTGTTCGTTGTCGCAGAACGTGCAACTGCTGTCCTGGTTGTTGCAGAACGTGCAGATACTGTTTTTGTTCCAGACCGTTGTTTCCTGGTTTGCTGGGTGGTAGAGCGCGAAACAGTAGAACGATTCGTCGTATTAGTTTTGGAGCGACTTGTCAATTGGCGTGGTGTAGATGCGTCATTAGAATCTGAACGAATTATCGCATTCGACGAGCGAGCAGTCGCGCCGAAAGCATCAGCACACAAAAATAACCCCAGAAAAATCAGACAAATCTTTCTCATCCTATACTTATTAAAATAATGATATCAAAAACAGATTATTTTAGGCAAGGGTATTTTGTAAAAAATGTAAATAAAAAAACCTGCACTTAATTGCAGGTTTATTGTTTGTTTATTTATGATTTGGGGCGCTGTCTGTTGATGCGTGTGTGCGTTCTACAAATGTTATGCGTCCCTTGTCTAAATCGTATGGTGTCATTTCTACATGAACCTTTTCGCCAACATTAACCCAGATGCGAGCCTTGCGCATTTTGCCACACACAGTTGCCAATATAACATGGTCGTTTTCCAGACGGACACGAAACATAGTGTTTGGCAATCTTTCTTCGACTGTGCCAGAAAAAACAATTACATCATCTTTTGCCATATAAAACCTCGTATATCTAGTTGCTTGTATGATATTCGCGTAAGCATTTAATTGCAAGCAGTTTTTTATTTTATGTGCTTGCAAGGTGTCGTGTTTTTTGATAGAATAAAATCAAAATGTAGGGGTCCCATAATGAAAATAGTTAGTCTTTTGTCGTTGTTTATGATTATTCCAACGTTTGCTTTTGGAGCGGGGCGGGAAGATAGCAATGTTGTTCGGGCTGGTGTGAATCGTGGTGCCCAGGCTGGTGCCAGAATGGCGGTAGGGGTTGCAATGCAAGTGCCTGGTGTAAAGAAAACAGAGGTTTCACAGGTTGGTTCGGACGCAACAAAAGATACAACTTCTGCACAAACGGGTTCTGGCGAATCGGGCTCTGCATCTACTGATACAGTGGTTGATTCTGGGTCTGTTGCGGATTGTCGTGATGCATATCGTGAATGCATGGATAATTTCTGTTTGTTGGATGAAAATCAGGGGGAACGGTGTGCGTGTTCAGATAATATCAATCGTGCAAAAAGTAAATTACAAGAAGTGTTGGATATTCAGGCAGAGGCTGATAAATTGTTCTCGGAGGGTGTTGAGCGTGAGCAATTAGGGGCCAAAGCTAGTTTAGTGTTTACAGAAGAGACTGCTGGTAATTCCAAAGTGTCTGGCAAGACATTTATGGCTTGGCTTGGTGGATCTGATGATGAAGATGGTGAGGTTGGTGAAGATGCAGAAATTGGTGATGAATTGTATTCTATGGCAGCCAAATATTGTGAAAGTGAATTGAAGTCTTGTGGTAGCAAGGCAGAAATGGAAGAAATGCTGTATACGCGTGTGATTGCACAGGATTGTAAAAATTATGATGCATATTTGAAAGATCAGAAAGCAAATGCGGAATCAAATAAACGAATCGCAGAATCTGCTGTACGCAAAGCAAGACTTGAAATGTTAGATACAACAAACAAATATAATCGTGGTGAATGTTTGTTGGCTTATCGTTCTTGCATTGCTGATAAAGGTGGTTGTGGTGCTAATTTTGAGAATTGTTTAGACGAAAATTTGTTAAAACGTCGTTCGAATGCGTGTGAAAATATTTTGGATCAGTGTATGGCTGTTCGTGATTATGTAAAACAAGATTGGGAAGAAGAATCTAAAAGTGTTTTGGCAGAAGCAGCCAAATATGCTGATAAAAACGAACGTGCAACTTGTTTGGCGCGCGCACAGAATTGTTTGGAAGAAAGTTGCTCGACATCAACTAATGCAGAATGTTTAACGAATGTGAATGTTGCGGCTGGTATTTGTCCTGTGATTACAGAATGTGATGCCAAAGTCCCCGGGTTTCAGTCTGTTGTGAATGACAAGTTGGGATATTTGCGGACGAAGTTCTGTGAAAACGATATTGATAAATGTTTGCAGGATAAATGCGGTGTCGATTTTTCTAAGCCAGAATGTGTTGGAAAACAACCGTATGAAATTGCACAACTTTGTCCGCAGACAATGTTCCCGGCATGTAAAAATACAGAACATTTTTCGACGATTGTACAATCTGCCATTTTGCAAATGGATTATCAGATGTTGCAGGGATGTGTAAATTATTTTGGTGAAAAATTAACGACGATGTGCGGGGCTGATATGGCTTGTTTACCAATAGTGACGGCCGCTACTGCGTTTGATAGTGTGCCGAAAGACGAACAAGAGAGAAATGATTTGGTTGCCAAGATTATTTCTGAATCGGATGCAGCTGTGGATGAGTTTTTCAAGCAGTTGGAACAAGACAAAACAGTTGCCGCATGTGTAGATAGTCAAAGTGTTTCAAATAAAAAACTAAAAGGTAAGAGTTCTTTGGCTGATAGTGTGTTTGGTGCAGCTAAGTGGGTTGCAAAAAATTCTGCCGAGGCGCGTAATTTACGTGAAATGGATTCCAGAATTGCAGAATTGTCAAAAGCAGAAAGTGCAGAAAAGGCAAGACAAAATTGTTTAACCACATACAAGGCTGAAAAACCAGATGATTCAAAGAGCAATTATATGTATATAAAAAGTGTTTCGTTTGAACCAAGTTTAAGAAATTGTCATGTTTGTCGTATGCAACAGGTTTGTGAGGAAGGTGGCGAATCTGGAATGTCTTCTGCATTGAAGGGGGCTGGTGGTGGTTTGGCTGCTGGTGCTGGTGTTGGAACAATGGCAAATGCTGGTATTGGAACTGCGATTGGTGCAGCTGTTGGTGCTGTTGGTGGCGGGCTTATGGGATTTTTCTCTGGCGGCAAGAAGAAGTTCTGTCAGGAAGTTGAGTCGTGCGAAGATATAAATATGTAAAAGGAAAGGGGTAGGTGATGTGTAAAATATCGAGATTTGGTTGGCTGTTTGGTTTGGTTTCTGTTTTGCTTGGGGTTGGTGATGTTATGGCTGCGGCTAAAAGCACAAAAAAACAAGCGGCGATTCAGTTCGGAACAAAGGTCAGAACAAAAGTGGAAGCCAAGGGTATTTATAATCAAGAATGTTATGACAAGTATTATAGTTGTATGGATCAGTTTTGTATCGTTGATAATGAATTAGGTGGTTCTTGTAATTGTAGCGATGATATTTATCAATACGAAACTGCCTTGGACGATATTAAAAAAATGGTTGCCGAAGCGGAGCGTATAAGTACAGAAGAAGTTGAAAAAGTAAAGGCCGGTGCAAATGCGGACATTATTTTTCAGGGGACCAGACAATATGACAAAGATGGTAATGTTATTGCTACCACAGCTACGAAAGACAAGGATAAAATAAAATCTTCTATGTGGTCTTCTTTCTATGATGATGGCGAAGAAGAAGAGGATGAAGATGATATTTCTGGTAAAACTGGAAACGAGTTGTATCAGGCAGCAGATAGGTTATGCAAGCAGGAAATTGGTGAATCTTGTTCCAAAGATATGAGTATGTTAACCCAGATTTATTCGCGTCAAATTGTTTCAGATTGCAAAGGCTTGGCAAATAGTGTTGAACAAAAAAGACAGGAAGCAAAATCCCAATTAGCATCAGCAAATGCCAGTGTTCGTTCCGCATTAAAGGAAAGTTTAGAAGAATCTAATAAGTATGATCGTGGAACGTGCATGGTTGAATACAAGAAATGTATGCAAGGTACTGATGCATGCGGTTCTAATTGGGAAAATTGTGTATTCACAATCGCAGAAGAAAATATGCAGAATAATAAAGCTACAAGTACCGCCAAGACAAAGGTGAAGACAGTAGATACTTATGATATCACGGTTTCTACAATGGAAAGGTTGGAATCAAAGCGTTTTATTTGTGAAAAAGTTTTGGACAGTTGTGTTGCGGTTCGTAATTTTGTTTGGAATGATTTTTTAAGGGATGTTGCGCCGACAATTCGATTGGCTGAACGTAATCTTGAATCGCAAAAGCGTCAATCGTGTTTAACCGATATTTCCAATTGTATTCACAAAGCATGCAAAGATGATATTGTCGGCAAGGGTGAAGCAACAATGGATGCGTGTCTGGCACGACCAGATATGGCGCGTTCATTCTGCAAAATCCAGATTGATCCATGCGAACGTATGGAACCACAAATTTGGGATTATGTGAAAAGTAAATTGGCAGCGATGCGTGTTGACGCCTGTACGCAAGAAGTCAAAGATTGTTTGACAGCGGATGACAGGTGTGGCACAGATTATTCAAATTGCATAGGTATGGATTTCGAATATATTCACGATATGTGCCCTGTTGACAAGTTGGTGGTATGTAAACAAACTGATCCAGATTTCAAGATGGACAAGTTGGATTCTATGTTGATGGGATTATTCTTGAATATTGATAACAAAGCGTTGGAAAATTGTGAAAAGATTGCAGAAGAAAAAATGGTTGAGCTGTGTGGCTCGACTACGGACTGTAATAAATTTGCAGCAGATGATGTTTTAGGGACAGGTTCTATACGGTCCCAGAAAGATGGTTCAATATATCGTGTGACTGGTATGATTTCTTTTGGTTCTATTAAGATGGGCGGAACTTATGTTGACGTCAAAGACAGAACAAAGAAAGATACTTTGTTGCCGGGTGCAATCGATGTTTCTGATTACATGAATAACGTTAAGAAGAATGTTAAGGGATTACAAGGTGATGATTACAATGCGATTATGTCTAATATAAAGATGGAATTAGATAATATTGCAGGGACAATCAACAGAACAATCGCCTTTTTAGAATCTGACCAAAGAATACAATATTGTATAAATGGTCGTGATTTGGGACAAATCAAGGGTGAAGCGGGTAAGGGCGTGATGACGGAAGCCAGATTCCCAAATTTGTTGAATCAATATCGGGTTATGATTGCTTTGGCAGCTTTACGTAAGGCTCAAGACAACTATAACAAAAAGGTGACAGAGGCGATATCGGCAGCAGCGAAAGATGCATCTGATGATGTTGCACAATATTTATGCCAAAGAATAGCAGATATGGGTAATAGTTCTTCGACTACAAAAGGATTGAATCTGGATACACCTTTGACAGCACCATACGCGATTAGTTATGAGGTTGGATCTGGGTTGACCACAAAAGATTTATTATCTGTTTCAAACCGAGGTACTAAAATCACAGGTAAGTGGTTCGACAACAAGTCTGCTACAAAAACAGAAAGAACCGCCATATTTAGCAGAGAAACGAGAAATTGTCATGTCTGTACAACAGTATCTGTCCAATCGTGTAAAGAACAGTCACATTGGTATAGAAGCAAAGATACTAGTTGTACAGTTGAAGCCAAGGACCCATTGTGTGAAGATATTAAAATGTAGGAATAAACACCGCCAGAAATGGCGGTTTTCCTTTGTTTAGCAAATCGTTCCTAGATATTTTCCTTTGTTTATTTGGTATAATCGGATTATGTAAAACCACCCTTCGCCAAGGCTTCGGGTGATAAGCAAAACAACACCTTGTATCAAGGTGTCCCACGAAGCTTTAGCGAAGTGGGAAAATAACAAAGGAGAAAACAAATGAAAAAAATATCTGTTGTCGCGGTATTGGCTTTGTTGCCAGTTTGTGGTGCATTTGCTGGTCCAGGCATGAATAAAAACGCAAATAACAATATGCAAAAACAACAACCAACATATTGGTCTGTGATGGAAGTTGTCGAAATGCCAGATAATACACCTGTTGTTATGCATGGTAAGATAAAGCAAAACATGGGTGAACAAATGTATTTGTTCGAAGACAGCACCGGAACAATTATGTTGGAAATCGATGAAGAAGATTGGAACGGCAATACAGTTCGTGTAGATGATATGGTCACAATTTATGGAAATGTCGATAAAGGTGGCCGAGTCGCAGAAATAGACGTGACATCTGTTGAAAAATAAAAACGTATTTGTGAACAAAAAATGCCCGACTGGGCATTTTTTGTTCTTTTTTTAATATGTGTTTTATGATAAAATATATCATTATGAAATTAAAGATATCGTTTTTTTCATTGGCAATGACTTTGTGTGCTGGTTCTGCGTTTGCAGGCTGGCAGAACAGCGGTTATTATGTCAATGATGGATATTATATTGATGATGGTTCGCGGTTTACTGTTGGTTTTCATGGTGGCTTGTCTTTGGCAAATGCCAAAATGAAAAATGAGATAGGCAGTTTAGAGGCGACTTATTTGGTGAATACGGCGACTGGTGCCGTTATAACCGAATTGGCATACGAAAACCTTAGTTTGCCGTCTGGGTATGACGATATAGGTACTGGTGATATTGCTTTGTTGCCTGTTAAAAAAGATTTTTCCAAGGTTGCTTTCACAGCTGGTGCCAGTATTGGATTTACGATTCCGTATCATCCACAATGGCGTATAGAGGCTGGTTTTGATCATATATCAGAAACTGATTATAATCAAACACCGTTCTTAGAGGGGGACTTGATAACGTCTTTAGATTATTCTGCGCATGTATTCAGCAGTGGGGTGACCAGTACTGTGACAACAGATATTATTTCTGCGATGGCGTTTTATGATTTCTTTGATGGTAAACAAAAACAATTAAATCAATTTATACCTTATGTTGGTTTTGGTGTTGGGTATGCCAGTTCCAAGACAACCTTGAAATTGACTGATATTTATGGTGATTTATCAAAAGATTCTGATTTGGTGAATTATGGTACAGTTGGTGCTGATGGGGTAATTCAATTTGCAGACCCTGTAAACAATGATTCGCCCACATCTACTAATATTGCTTTGTTGGGTTCTATTGGTGCATCGTATGGAATATCTGAATATACGTTTTTGGATTTTAATTTTCGTTTAATGTATGTTCCAAAAATTACATGGCAGTTGGTAAATGGTTCGTTGCATCGTGATTGGTTCGCGGCGGAAGATATGTTTTACACCAATTTTATGGTTGGTTTAAGATTCGAATTTTAATTGAAAATAATTTTATGGTTCATTAAATAAACGTGCAGGGTCCACAGATTTATCGCCACGTCGAACTTCTAAATACATTTCAGGTTTGTTTTCATTCATTCGTCCGATTGGTTCGCCAGCCAAAACTTCCTGGCCGACCAAAGCATCAATAGAACCCATATTTGTCATAACTGTATTATAGCCATTTTTATGCGACATAATTATGACTTTGCCAAAGCCACGAAAACTGTCAGCGAATTTTACAACGCCATCTGCAGGTGCCATAACCAAAGCGTCCCCACGTGTGTGAATGCGCCATCCGTCTGATTTTAATCCCAATGCTGTTTTTTCGCCATATCGCACAACCAATTTTCCGCGCACAGGAACATTTAATTTACGTTTGGAAAAACGTGTGTCAGATGACATTTCAGATGAACCAACACCCGCAGACAATTCAGAAATATTTTTTGCACGCGCAGATAATTGTTTCAGTTTATCCTGGATAGCAAGTTGCTGACTTTTCAATTTTTCATTTTGTGCAGAACGCGTTTTCAATAATTTATCCAATTCGTCTTTCTCTGATGAATATTTTTTTGCGCTGCGGTCCAGTTTTTCTTTTTCAATTGCACGCGCGTCACGAATTTTATCCAGTTCCTGCATTTTTTTTGTCGCATCCATAATTTGTGAATCAAATTGTTCAGCAGCAGATGACAACACAACAGATGTCAAAACATAATCATGCATAGTTTGGGCATCAAAACTGGGGTTTTGGGCAATGAATAAAATGCTGCCCGTAGAATCAGAGATACCGTCATAACTGTGTGCCAATTCAGCACTTATTTTATCGCGTTGTTTATCCAGTTCTGCAATTCGTTTGTTCAGGGCGGCACGTTGTTCTTCTAAATCGCTGACCCGGTCGGCAGTCTTTACCAATTGTTTTTTTGTTTTTTCAACGTCTTTATTAGAAGTTTGTAATTGTTGTTCAATCTTTTTGTTTTCTTGTTCAGTTTGTTTAATCTGGCTTTGTATCTTCGCCAATTCAGTATTTGCATATATGGGCATAATATGTAGCCCCATAATAATACCAATAAAGATAAATCTATTCCAACACATGCGATTTATTGTATCAAAACAGACGTAAATTGCAAACGATAAACTTTTTTTGTGGCGGCTAAAAATCGTGTTGCAGAAAAAGTCTTTTTTTATTATGCTGAACCAATATAAATAACAAAAGGAAGAGTTTATGCTGAAAAAAATAGTTTTGATTTTAATGTTATTGGTCCCAGTTGTTGCAAATTCTGCGCCGAAAAAGGAAAAAGAGGAACCAATTGTTCATCTGACTGATGCCCAGATTTATGAAGAATTGAAAAAGTTGGCTTTGGTGTTCGAAACTGCACGTGATAAGTTTGTAGAGGAGGCGGACGAACGCAAAATGCTGGAAGGTGCTATGAACGGTATGTTGGCTGCGCTGGATCCGCATTCTTCGTATTTATCAAAGGAAGATTTCAAGGAGTTTACTGATAAATCACATGGGGAATTTGGTGGTTTAGGTATTCAGATTACAAGTGACAAGGGTGCAATTCGTGTTATTTCGCCAATTGATGATACCCCTGCGGCCAAGGCTGGAATCCAGGCAGGTGATTATATTACACATATTGATGGCGAACAGGTGTTTGATATGACATTGAATCAGGCTGTCAAGAAAATGAAAGGTAAACCCGGAACCAAAGTTAAACTGACGATTTTGCATTCTGGCGAAGAACCGAAAGAAATGACATTGAAACGTGCTATTATCAAAGTGAAGTCTGTAAAGTTTTCTGAAAAAGCGGATTCTGCGGCGATGGATGATGATAAATTGGCAAAGATTGGTTATGTTCGTATTTCTGATTTTGGTGCGACAACTACCAAAGAATTGCATAATGCGATAAAAGAATTGGAAAAGAAAAATGTTGTTGGATATGTACTTGATTTGCGTAATAATCCTGGGGGATATTTGGCTGCGGCAGTTAGTGTGTCTGATACATTCTTGAACGAAGGTGAAATCGTTTCAACACGTGGTAAAGAAAAAACAGATATTGAACGTATGTTTGCAAAGCCTGGCGATATGACAAATGGCAAGCCGATTGTTGTGCTGATAAATCATGGTTCTGCATCCGCATCTGAAATTGTGGCAGGTGCAATACAAGATAATGGACGTGGTTTAGTTATGGGTTCACAAAGTTTCGGCAAGGGTAGTGTGCAACAGCAAAAACCTTTGGGTGATGGTTCCGCGATTCATATTACGATTGCGCGCTATTATACCCCAAGCGGTAAATCGATTCAGAACGAAGGTATCACACCTGATGTAGAAGTGTTGCAGAGCAAGGTTGAGGTGCTGGAGAAAAAAGAATCGCTGTTTACAGAGGCTACATTTAACAATTCATTGAAAAATGATTCTGCAAAAAAGAAAGACAAAGATGCGACCAAGAAAAAGGATTCTAAAAAATCTGACAAGTCTGATGACGAAGAAGAAGATTATCTGAATTTGACAGACGAAGAAAAAGACGCGCGTGATTATCAGTTGCAACGTGCGATGGATATGGTTCGTGCGATGTCCAAGATTGGAAAAAAGAATCTGGAAAAAGTCGAAACAAAAGACAATAAACCAGAAGCCAAGAAAGAAGTAAAAACAGAAAAAGATTCCAAGAAAAAGTAGTTATGTAAAATGATACCACCCGATTGGGTGGTGTTTTTGTATTTGGTGCGCTTTGATGTAATTAGTGATATTTTATAGTTGAAAAAACAAATAATAAAGATATAATACAAACCGCATTGGGGCATAGTTTAATGGTAGAACTCCGGACTCTGACTCCGTCAGTGTTGGTTCGAATCCAGCTGCCCCAACCAAAAATTCAAGCACCCGTTTGGGTGCTTAAATTTTTGGTTCTGGGTCGGAAGGTTGAATTGTTTGAAAGTTAAATTTTTTATATACTCTCAGGCCTGTTTGTGATACAATTCCTCGAAAGGAGATTTTTATGAAAAGTGCATTGGCTTTAATGTTGTTATCTGTTTATACAATAATTGAATTTATTGGTTATATGCCACAAATAGTAAAATTATTAAAAACTAAGTCTGCAAAAGATTTAAGTTTAACGAGTTGGTTCTTGTGGGTTGTGGCTGCATTATGTTATTTGATATACGTGTTAATGGAAAGCCCTGAGGCAGGTGTTGTTTTTATTGCGTCTTTCAATTTGACTTTTATATCAATTGTATTCTTGTTGACGCTTTTTTACCAGAAAAACACAAAAAGGAAAAAACACAATTGATTCACGTTATTTAACTATAATTTGTAAAAAAAAGGTGCATAATATGGAAATAAAAATTAGAAATGCGGTTCCCAAAGATGCAGCAGAAATTCAACGTATTGGGGCCATGGGATACAGACGTTCTTTTGCGCATTTACATTCTGCTGAATATTTGGAACAAAAAATTCAAGAATATTTGAGCGCCGCCAGAATAGAAAAGATGGCAAACGTGATTCGGGATAAAAATGCAACAACTATCGTTGCTGAAAATGCAGATAATGTGGTTATTGGATTTCTTTCTGGTAACAAAGATGAAAATAATAATTGGCAATTGATAGCATTATATGTAGATGAATCTGTTATTGGTGATATAAAATTTGCGCTGAGTTTAGTTAAAGAATTTTCACAACGTGTTAAAAATAGTGGTGCAGATAAGTTTACTACGGGGACATTGACCAACAGTCGAGTCTGTAAATTGTATGAATTATTGGGTGGCAAGAAAATAAAAGAATTTATAAACGAAAAACGTGATAATGTGTCAGAAACAGAATTCGAATTTGATATAAACAGATTCATTTAAATCAAATGCCTTGGCTCTTTTTTACTATCACTTGTGGTTATATGAAGTTGTTTTGCGGGAATATCAAAAAACATCTTGATTTCTTATCCTATTGCGATAAACTCTTGACAGTAATCGGTTTGCGTATTGCATGCCGAGTGCGACCAATTTTTTTATCTTTAAGAAATTTTTTATAACTATATATGTTTTATAAAAACTAAAAGGAAACGAAATGAAAATCAAACCATTTGCAGGCGTAAGACCACCAAAGAATCTGGCCAGTGAAGTTGCTTCGCGTCCATACGATGTCTTGAATTCTGTGGAAGCAAAAAACGAAGCAGGCGAAAAATCATTGTTGCACATTATCAAACCAGAAATTGATTTTGACCCGATTGCTGATGAACATGAACAGAAAACTTATGACAAAGCTGTTGAAAACTTCAAGAAATGGCAAGAAAATGGCTGGTTAGTCCAAGATGACAAAGAAATGTATTACATCTATGCACAAACAATGGACGGACGTACACAATACGGTTTGGTTGCTGCTGCTAATGTTGACGATTACATGACCGGCAAAATTAAAAAACATGAATTGACACGCAAAGACAAAGAAGACGATCGTATGATTCATGTTCGTATTCAGAATGCGAATTTGGAACCTGTGTTCTTTGCATATCCAGATGTTGATGAAATGAACAAAATCGTTGAAGACATTGTGAAAAATACCGAGCCAGAATATGACTTTGTTGCAGAAGACGGCTTTGGACATACTTTCTGGAAAATAACAGATGATGCAACAAATAAACGCATCACAGAAATATTCGCAAATGTTCCTGCATTTTATGTTGCAGACGGACATCACAGAACCGCTGCTGCTGCACGTGTTGGTGCTGAAAAACGCGATCAAAATCCGAATCACACAGGCAACGAAGAATATAACTATTTCTTGGCTGTGATTTTCCCAGAAAGCCAATTGAAAGTTATTGATTATAACCGCGTAGTCAAAGATTTAAACGGCTTGACACCTGAACAATTCATCGAAAAACTGCAAGAATCTTTTGATGTAGTTGAAATGGGCGCCGATATCTACAAACCAACAAAATTGCACAATTTTTCAATGTATTTGGGCGGAAAATGGTATTCGTTGACTGCAAAACCAGGTACATATAACGACAACGACCCAATCGGTGTGTTGGATGTCACAGTATTGTCCAATTTGGTATTTGATAAGATATTGAATTTGGGTGATTTGCGTACCAGCAAGCGTATCGATTTCGTTGGAGGTATTCGTGGTCTGGGTGAATTGAAAAAACGCGTAGATTCTGGTGAAATGGTTGCGGCATTTGCTTTGTATCCTGTGACAATGCGTCAAATTATCGATATTGCAGATACAGGCAACATTATGCCACCAAAGACAACTTGGTTCGAACCAAAATTGCGTAGTGGTTTGGTTATTCACAAATTATCATAATCATTGATATAAAACAAAAAACACCGCCCAATCGGGCGGTTGTTTTTTTGTGTATGATTTTTATTACATACCCTTGATAGCAAACATACTTTGAACCATAGCCAATTTTTTACCTTGTGCCTGTTTCAAAGATGCGGATTCTTTTGGGACTTTGCATTTGCAATTACCATCAAAATCCCTACGTTGTTGTACTGGTTTGCTACCTTGATCTGCACATTTTATTTTGCAGTTATCGTACATTCCATCTGTTATTTCACATTCGCACTTGCCAACAACGAAATCAAAAAATTCAACAGATGGTATGCTATTCTGTTTAGCACATTGATCTTCACACTTTCTGTATTCGGCGTCTTTATCTATAAAACGAAGATCATCGAACTTCACAATGATTGGGTCTATCACATGACATGTATTAGTTTTGGAATCATAGTCAACAAGTCTATCTGTATTGACCATACTCTCACAAAATTCTTTATAATCTTCTTTTGTGGCCTGACGATTCGGATTAACCGTTTCAACAACAGGGGCAGGTTCCTTTTCGACTTCTTCTTTCTTATTGCCACAACCAAATGATGTCGCCATACTCACAACAGAAGCACCAGCTGCTAATTTTTTCAATGTTTCTTTAATAGACATTTTTCATCCTTTTCGTTTTCATCCCTCCGCCTAAATGCAAAGAGGAATGTTTTGTTCTGCAGGGTTTTCACCCCATTTTCACAAACAATATAACACAAAAAAAACGCCTGTCAGGTATTTTTTTTGTGAATATTTTTTTGTTTTGGCTGATTTCGGGGCTTGAAAAGTCTTTTTTTTTGACTATATTTCACGCATAGCAAAGGAGTTGTTATTATGTTTAAACCATTGCATAACTATGTCCTGCTGACCAGAATTGAAGAAGAAAATAAGACAGCAGGCGGTATTATTATCCCAGATACAGCAAAAGAAAAACCTGTGCGCGGTCGTGTTATCGCGGTCGGTGATGGTTTGGTTGAAAATGGGCAAAAGATTCCTATGTCTGTGAAACCAGACG
This sequence comes from Alphaproteobacteria bacterium UBA1218, assembly GCA_002309215.1. GTDB lineage: Bacteria > Pseudomonadota > Alphaproteobacteria > Rs-D84 > Rs-D84 > Enterousia. Next base: position 16,961 of record DBXG01000013.1, read on the forward strand.
ATGTGGTTCTGTTTGCTAAATGGGCTGCGTCTGCGAACGAAGTCAAAATTGACGGCAAAGATTATGTTTTAATCAAAGAATCTGATATTCTTGGAATTTTATAAAAGGAATAAATTATGGCAAAAGATATTGTTTTTAATACAGATAAATTGGCATCTGGTATCGATAAACTGGCAAATGCTGTAAAAATTACTATGGGTCCAAAAGGGCGCACTGTGGTTATTGAACGCCCATACGGTGCACCAATCGCGACCAAGGACGGTGTGACAGTTGCAAAAGAAGTCGCATTGAAAGATCCTGCAGAAAACATTGGTGCCAAGATGATTCAGGAAGTTGCAAAACGTGCAGGCGACAGTGCTGGCGATGGAACAACGACTGCGACCGTTTTAGCACAAAATATTTTTCGTGAAGGCAGACGTGTTATTGCTGCGGGTATGAATCCTATGGATATCAAGCGCGGTATTGATATTGCGGTTAATGCTGTGGTGGCAGATATTGAAAAACATGCGCGTCCTGTTAAAAATTCGTCTGAGATTGCTCAGGTTGCGACTATTTCTGCAAACAGCGATTCAGAAATAGGGCAAAAGATTGCAGATGCTATGGAAAAAGTCGGCAAAGAAGGTGTTATTACTGTCCAGGAAGCCAAAGGTCTAGATACTGAAATCGATATTGTGGAAGGTATGCAATTTGACCAAGGGTTTATGTCGCCATATTTTGTAACAAACAGCGAAAAAATGTTGGCAGAATTAGAAAATGCACAAATCTTGGTTTCTGAAAAGAAAATCACAGGATTGCAGGCTTTGTTGCCAATATTGGAACCTGTGGCACAATCTGGTCGTCCATTGTTGATTATTGCGGAAGATGTTGAAAGTGAAGCTTTGGCAACGTTGGTGTTGAACCGTTTGCGCGGTGGCTTGAAAGTTTGTGCTGTGAAAGCGCCGGGCTTTGGCGACAGACGTAAAGAAATGTTGAAAGATATCGCGATTGTGACAGGTGCCACAATTATATCTGACGATATGGGTATGACATTTGAGAATATTACACCTGCTGTATTAGGTGGTGCAAAACGTGTTGTTGTTTCCAAAGATAAAACCTTGCTTGTCAATGGTAACGGCGATAAAGATGCAATCAAAAATCGTGCTGATGAAATTCGTAAAACTTTGTCCACAGCAACCAGCGAATATGATAAAGAAAAATTGGCTGAACGTTTGGCTAAATTGGTCGGTGGTGTGGCTGTTATTCATGTTGGTGGCATGACCGAAGTCGAAGTCAAAGAAAAGAAAGATAGGGTTGATGATGCCTTGGCGGCAACCCGCGCGGCTGTGGAAGACGGTATCGTTGCAGGTGGTGGTGTTGCACTGGTGCGTGCAGTTAGTGCGCTGACTGATGTCAAAGGCGATAACACAGATCAGAATGTCGGTGTCGATATTGTTCGCAAAGCGATTATTTCGCCATGTATGCAAATTGCTGAAAATGCAGGTGTTTCAGGTGAAATCGTTGTCGGCAAAATTATGGAAAACAAAGAATATAATTTTGGATACAACGCTCAAACTGGCGAATATGTCGATATGATGAAGTCTGGAATTATTGATCCTGCCAAGGTTGTAAAAACTGCAATCCAGGCGGCTGCTTCAACTGCTGGCTTGTTATTGACAACTGGTGCAGTTATGAACGAAATCCCAGAAGAAAAGGCATCAAATCCACAAAGTGGCGCTATGCCAGGAATGATGTAAAATCATTTATTAAATATAACAAGACAGCAGGTTATGTTTTGGCATAATCTGCTGTTCTTGCATTTTCGGGTTTTTGTTGATAACATAGTGTTGCTATGAAAAAGATATTGAAAACTGTTTGGAAAAAATTTTGGCGCCCCATTTTGCGCAGCCCGATAATTATGTGGGTATTGATGGGACTGGCAGCATTTTTTATTTGGTTTTTATATTGGACATCAAAGCACCGTTTTACAAATACCAAGGTGTTAAAACAATATCGGACAAAACCTGTAATTTTTGTGTTTTTTCATGGGCGCAGTTTAATGCTGTCGCCGGCTATTTGTATGGGTGGGGTTCGTGCATATTGTATTGTATCCAGACACCAAGATGGTCACATGATGGCAAAATTACAGCGATTTTTTGGTCTGCGTGCGATTTATGGCAGTACTTCAGAAGGCGCAATTTCAATTTTGCGCCAAGGGGTGCGTGTGTTGACTGAAAAAAAGAAATCGCTTTGTTTATCTGTTGATGGCCCCAGTGGCCCGTCTTTGCATTGTCAAGACGGTGCGTTATATTTTGCGCGTGTATCTGGTGCGCCGATTGTGCCATGTTGCTTTTCTGCATCGCGGGCATTTTTTATGAAGAAGTGGGATAGATATTTAGTGCCGAAACCATTTGGAACAATTACATGTCGTGTTGGCGAACCAATTTATATTGACCCATCATTAAAGGGTGAAGCGTTCGAACAAAAAAGGCAAGAGATTGAAAATATAATGGTGAAACAATTACGTGAAATGGATGCTGAATTTAATCTGTTTCAGGTTGAACAGGGTATAACAGCACAAGAGTTCAAGGACAAGATGAAAAATAAAAACCGCTGATATTTAATTTCAGCGGTTTTTATTTTATATAAATTTAACTGTGATTAAAACAATTTGAATTTATAGTTTGTGCCTGCGCGGAAAGATACTTGTGTTTTCTCACCGCTTGCAATGCCAGCGCCCGCATTGATAGACCAGTTATCAGACAAGCCCATAGCCGCACCAAATGCCATCGCAGATTGGTTGTTATAATATCCATAACCACCACCAACGGACATTTCGCCTTTCTTGACATTAGATACAGATACGGCAGACAATGCTGTTGCAGCAGCGACACCACCAGAAATATTCTTTTCCAAAGTGTCAACTTTTTTGTCTGTATAAGCATTTGCACTTGATAATGTCAAAGCATCAGCAGCAGCAAATTCACTACGTATGGCTGCTTCTTCACCTTGTGCACGTGTCGTTTCTGCGTCTGTATAAGCATTTGCGTTGGATAATGTCAAAGCATCACCAGCAGCAAATTCACTACGTATGGTTGCTTCTTCGCCTTGTGCGCGTGTCGTTTCTGCGTCAATGCTCGCTTGCAAAGTTGTGTCAGCAGCAGCGAATTCACTACGTATGGCTGCTTCTTCGCCCTGTGCGCGCGTTGTTTCTGCGTCGATATTATTTTGCAAAGTTGTATCTGCAGCAGTACGAGCGGTTGCTTCTGTATTTATTTCAGAGTCTGTGTAAGCGTTTGCATTTTGTTCAACACTTGCCAATGTTGTTTCGATTGGTGCGTTGTACAAATCGCGTGCAGCAGTTTGTGCAGCAACGTTTACTGCATTTGCGGCTGTTGCATTTGCTTTGGCTTCATTTGCTTCATCTAATTTTACCAAAGCGTCTTGGTATGTTGCATAATATGTATCTAACTGTCCAATTGTGGCTGTATCGGCTACGAATACTGCATTAGCAGCAGCAAATAACGGTGCTTCTGCAGCAGCGGCAGCGGCCGTAGATGTTTCTGCAGCAGCGATTGCGGCAGCGTCAGCAGTGTAAGCCTCTTTCATTTCGTTGAATGCCGTTTCTTGTGCAGAGCCAGCAGTTGGTGTTTGTTCCATATTCAATGCGTCAACCAATTTTGTTCCGTCGTCACTCAAATGATAAACAGCGTTTGTATCTGGATCAGTCCAGACATACAAAGAACCATTAAAAGTTCCTGCTGTCCCATCTGTCACATCAACGATTGTGTCATTTGTATATGTAGAATTCAGACCAACGTGTTCTGTGAAAGATTGTGCGCTGGTGCCCAATTCAACAGTGTCACCATTACCATTGACATAGGTATAATTTGCACGATCTGTTGTTGCACCAGAAACGATTTCTTGGGTTGTGGTGATATCACCAGAAGCTGCACTGGTTCCTGTGAAATCAGATTGTGTCAAATTTGTTCCAGAAGTCAAATCAGCTGCTGCACCGTCTTTGTCTGTATATGTGAAGTATGCTAAATTTGGGTCTTCATCATATACAGCAGTAGCATTTGAACCGTCTGTTTTTTCATACGTATATGTAGCACCACTTATATCAGTTGCTACATTTGCAGTTGATCCATTTTCTAATGAATAATCACCAGCAAAAGTCACATCTGTAGTAGCGTTTGCAGCACCAGTAGCCACAATAGCCAACATAGATGTTAAACATAATGTTTTTTTCATTTTGTTTTCCTTTGTTTTTAATTAATTAAAAAGTGAGCGTTTTTTCGTCACAAGAAAATTGTTGCACAAAGGAACGATTGTGATGATATCACGAAACAGTAAACATAATGAATTTGTAAATATGCCTAAAATGCTGGTTTTCTGCTGTTTGTTCGTTATTATTAAAAAAATGACAAAAAATAAAAAAATATGTTGATTTAATCGTTCCTTT
>DBXG01000013.1:21432-22147 GCA_002309215.1 Alphaproteobacteria bacterium UBA1218
GGTTATATACGTGTGTCTTCGTCTAAACAAACTGTGGAACATCAAAGACACGAAATCGAACAATTTGCAAAACAAAATAATATAAAAATCGATACCTGGGTCGAAGAAACAATATCTTCGCGTCAGCCCTTGCATAAAAGAAAACTGGGGCAATTATTAAATGATTTACATGCAAATGATATTTTGATTGCTGCAGAAATTTCGCGTCTGGGGCGGTCTATGTTGGAAGTTATGCGTATTTTGGAAAACTGTTTGAATAATAATTGCCAGGTTTGGACATTGAAAGAACATTACAGGTTGGGAAATGATATACAAAGCAAGGTTATGGCTTTTGCTTTTGGGTTATCTGCAGAAATTGAAAGAAATTTAATATCCCAGCGAACAAAATCTTCATTGGATAATATTCGTGCGACAGGTAAGAAACTGGGGCGACCATTTGCGGCACAATCAAAAAAATTGAAAATGTCTGGAAATGCAGTAAAAATACGGGAATTGTTGGATTCTGGCGCATCAAAATACAAAATTGCCCGAATTATGAATGTTAATTACAGTACTGTGGCAAGATTTGTTACGCGTATGCAGTGGTGAAAATTTCATTTCTTGATTTTATATATATTTTAATTGTATTATCTGATCATTAACCAAAGGTAAACAAAATGTATGATAAAAATAATGTCTTTGCAAAAATTTTGCGTGGTGAAATTCCAAATAAAAC
>DBXG01000013.1:22190-43919 GCA_002309215.1 Alphaproteobacteria bacterium UBA1218
CGTGTGCATGTGCTGGTGATTCCGCGTGGAGAATATACTGATATATTGGATTTTACACAAAATGCTTCGGCGGATGAACAACGTGCGTTTTGGAACGGTTTTTGCAATACCGTTGAAAAACTGAATTTGAATAATAATTTCAGAACGGTTGCAAATACTGGTCGTGGTGCTGGTCAATCTGTGATGCATTTTCACATACATATTATGAGTGATGAACGATTCCAAGAAGATTTTTAATGTTCGTGTGACACCACATGCAAAGCAAAACAAAGTCGTTGAAAGCGATGGTGTTTTGCGTGTTTATACAACTGTTGCGCCTGAAAATGGTCGCGCAAATAGTGCCGTAATTGAATTATTATCAGAATATTTTGGTGTTGCAAAATCACAAATAAAAATCGTGCGCGGGGTTGCCGCGCGCGATAAAGTTGTTGAAATCGCTTAGGCTTTGTAACCCAAAATCCCATCAATCAGTTCGTATGGGGTATTGGCGATAGAGACGTTATATTCATCCAAAGATTCAATAAACTTATTATTTAACATATCGACAATCAAATCGTGAAAAGACGCCCAAAAACGATTGGTATTCAGAAAGAATATTGGTTTTTTTGTTTCACCAATTTGTTGCATAGTTAAAATGTCCGTCACTTCATTCAAAGTTCCAATGCCCCCAGGCAATATTATAAAAGCATCAGATAATTCGAACATTCTTTGCTTGCGTTCATTTACACCGCTTACAATTTTGACTTCTATTTCTTTGTGGACAGGTTCTTGAAGTGCTGCGACGTGTTCGGTTGAAATGCCGATTACGTGTGATCCGTTATTAAGCGCAGAATCAGCCACAGCGCCCATTAGTCCAACATCACCACCACCAAATACCATGTTCAAACCATTTTTTCCGATAAGTTCACCCATTAATTTGGCGTCTTGTTCAAATGCAGGGTATAACCCCAACTGATGTCCGCAATATACTGCTACTGTTTTTATTTTCTTGTTCATGTATTTTTCCTTTATTTTTGGAAATTATAACATAAAATATTCTTGTTATGAATAAAAAGTTTACAGATTTTATGCCTAAATATCGGGGCAATAGATTGGCTGTCGCAGTCAGTGGTGGTGTTGATTCTATGTGCTTGCTTTATTGGTTGCATGAAATCGGTGCAGATATTGTTTGTCTGCATGTGAATCACAGACTCAGGCCCGAAGCAGACACCGAAACAGATTATGTTGTCAATGTGTGTAAGCAGTTAAATGTTCCATGCAAAGTTTTTTACTGGGACGCCGCAAAGCCAGAAAACGGTTTAGAGGCGGCTGCGCGTGAGGCGCGGTACCAGATGATGATTGATTATTGTCATGAAAACAGTATTGAATATTTATTGACCGCGCATCAAAGCGATGACCAAATCGAAACCTTTTTAATGAATCTGTCGCGTGGCAGTGGTTTGTATGGTTTATCGGGTATGATGCAGGAATCTGAACGTGATGGGATTAAAATCCTGCGCCCGTTGTTGGGGGTGTCGCGTTCTGAAATCAAAAAATATTGTGATGACAATAATATCAAATATTATACTGATTCTATGAATAGCGATGAACACTATACACGTGTAAAAATGCGGAAAAATCGGCATTTGTTAAATGACGAATTGGGGATTTCTGATGCCAGAATTTTGTTGGCGATTGAAAACCTTGGCCGGACAAGGCAATGGATGGATAAATATATCGAAAACAGATTGGAATTAGTTCTGCGTCCATGGGGCACAATGTTTACTGCATCTTTTTTATTTGACGAAGCGGAAGAAGTTAGGCTAAAATTGTTGGGATTGCTGATTCAGAAAATCGGCAAAGGGGATTATTTACCACGGTTGAATTCGTTGCAGAATGCACTATGTAATTTGCATAGCGATTGTCAATTTACATTAGGGCATTGCACGATTCGCAGGCTTGGGGACAGAATTTTAATCGTTCCCGAAGGAAAAAGAACAACGTTCAGGAAAAGATATGAAAAACGGAAAAAATAATAATTTTAACAAAAAAGATGGTTCCAGATTTTATTTGATAGTGTTTATCGTGCTGTTTTTTGTGTTGGGGGCACGTGCGCTGTTTTTTGGTGGGTTCAGGACTGAAAATCTTGGTGGTGATACGGTCAAAGCACCGATTGAATTATCTTTTTCAGATGTGTTGCGTCGTGCAGACGATATAAAAACAATGGAAATTGGACGTAATGATGTTGCGACTGGTAAATTAAAGGACGGCACGCCATACCACGCAACAATTACTTATAACCCTGAATTGTTGGAAAAGATTTCTAAAAATGGTGCGACTGTATCTATTAATAATCGCGATTCTTTCTTTGATGTTATTGCGCGTTGGGTTCCGCTGTTGGTTGGCTTGTTATTTTTATTCTGGTTTTTGCGTTTAATGCGTGGCGGAAATAATGGTGGTGGTATCACGCGCAGTTTGATTGGTCAAAATCCAACAAAAATTACAACCGGCAAAACCAAAACTACATTTAATGATGTTGCAGGTATTGATTCTGAAAAACAAGAATTGATGGAAGTGGTCGATTTCTTGAAAAATAAAGAAAAGTTCAAGGCTTTGGGTGCGCGTGTGCCACGTGGAATATTGCTGTCGGGTGAACCTGGGACCGGTAAAACCTTGTTGGCGCGTGCTGTCGCGGGTGAGGCAAACGTTCCGTTCTTTGCTACATCAGGCAGTGATTTTTCAGGTATTATTGTTGGCTTAGGTGTTGCAAAAATCAAAGAGATTTTTGAGCTGGCAAAACGTAATGCGCCATGTATTTTGTTTATTGATGAAATTGACGCGATTGGTCAAAGTCGCAGCAAGCATTCGTACAACGATAATGATCGCGAACAGACATTAAACCAATTGTTGATTGAAATGGATGGCTTTGCAAATGATACTGGCATTATTGTAATTGCTGCGACAAATCGTCCTGATATGTTGGATGCGGCTTTGTTGCGTCCAGGTCGTTTTGACAGACAAATAAATATTGAATTGCCGAATTTAGAAGGACGTCGTGCTATACTGGATTTGCATGCAAAGAAATTCAAGATTGGCGAAAGTGTAAATATGATGGATGTTGCGCGTGGGACGACTGGATTTTCGGGGGCTGATTTGGAAAACCTGTTGAATGAGGCTGCATTGCATGCTGTGCGTAGCGACCACAAAGTTGTTGAACAAAGTGATGTGGAAGAAGCGCGCGATAAAATTTTAATGGGGCCAAAGAAAAACCGCAAAATGCGTCCAGAAGATATTAAATTGACCGCATATCACGAAGCAGGGCATGCGTTCGTCAGTTTGCATTATAAAGATATCACAGACCCAATACACAAGGCGACAATTATACCGCGTGGACGTGCGCTGGGTATGGTGCAACATTTGCCAATTGATGACAAGGTATCCATGACATTGGACGAAGTGCGTGCGAATCTGGCTGTGTCTTTGGCAGGGCGTGCGTCCGAAGAATTATTCTTTGGTGCAAATAAAATCACAACAGGTGCTGAAAGTGATATTGCGCAGGCAACACGTTTGGCGCGGTATTCAATTACTACGGCTGGCTTGTCTGATAAAATCGGTTTGGTTGCGATTAACCAGGCAAATACATTTGGGCAAAGAATTGCGCTGGAAAATGCTTCTGAAAAGACGGCTGAATTGGTTGATAACGAAATTCGTGTTTGGTTAGATAATGCACACAAAGATGCCAAATCTATATTGACCAAGGGCAAAGCAACCGTTGATAAATTGGCCAAAGCATTGTTGGATAAAGAAACTTTGTCTGGCGAAGAAATCAAGGAAATAGTGTTTGGTAAAAAAGCAACAACTAAAAAGGCAACCGCAAAACCAGCATCTAAGAAATCAAATGCCAAAAAATAACGCTGTAAAATTTGAGGTTTTACATTTGCCACCAGAAAATACCATTTCTATGTTGGTGTCGGTGGGATGCGATGCTGTTATTTTTGATGCGTGGGGTCGGGCGTCTGATTGGGAAAAGGTTTTATCGGAACGCGGGTTAAACTTGCGTGCGATATATGCGACACATGGACATCCTGATCATATTGCAGCTGCACCTGAATTGGCAAAGAAATTTGATGTCGATTGGTTTTTAAATGAAAAAGATAATTTTTTAATTGGTTGGGGTAATGGATTATTAGATATGTTTAATATCCCACAAATTACACCAGATTATAAAAAACCAAAAAATATACCATTGGGGACAATCGAAATTTTACCTGGCATAGATATGGAAGTAATGGAAAGCCCTGGTCATACACCTGGCGGTTTAATGTTTTATTTTCCAAAATATAATATTTTAATGGTTGGTGATACTTTGTTCCAAGAAAGTTATGGAAATACAGCTTTCCCGGGTGGTGACGAAAAACAATTGTTTGAATCTATCGGCAAATTATATAAAAAAGATTTGCCAAACGGAACACGGGTTATTCATGGCCATGGCATGGAAACATCAATTGATTGGTTAAAGAAAAATAATAAGTTTTTTATCTGATATATTAAAATACTTGACATTTTATTATTTTTGGCTACGCTATTAGTGATAAAATTAAATCAAGGGATTTAAATATGTCTAAGAGTTATGCTGATTTGGACCGTGAAAACATAGAGTTGCAGAAAAAAATTCAAGAGCTGCAACATGTTATTCAGGAATTGGAAGATTCCGTTAAAAACAAACAAAAACAAATCAATGATAGAGATGATTTGTTGATGGCTTTTCGGAATAGATTAGAGGCCCAAAAACATTTTTGGCAACGCATCAAGAAAGATAAAGGTGCGTCGTATTTGTTAGATATGATCGCAAAAGTTTGGTCAAAATCCAAATGAGGTTTTATTTGTCCCAGACGGCTGATATAGTGGCTTCTGCCAATAATGGAACCGATAATTTTGTAATGTGTTCCATTTCGTATTTGATTTGTTCTGCAAAATATTCTGCTTGGTCTGCGGTGCATTCAAACACGATTTCATCGTGAACCTGTAATATCATTTTTATATCATTTTGATTTGGTACGATGATTTTATTGTAAATATTCACCATTGCAAAACGCATTAAATCAGCCTCGAACCCCTGGATTGGTGCGTTTATCGCAGCGCGCACAGCATAACCACGCAAGCGTGGATTTGCGGCCTCTGGGATTTCTATCCTGCGATGCCAAGGTGTATAAACACAATGATTTTCCAATACAAAATTCGTTATGTGCTCAATATATTCTTTGATTTCAGGTAAACCCGCCATATATGAATCTATAATCTTTTTCGCAGCATCACGCGAAATATTTAACTGATTTGCTAAACCCCATGATGATATGCCATAGATAATCGAAAAGTTTATTGTTTTTGCGGCGCGTCTTAAATCTTTTGGGACAGGTTGATTTTCTGGGATATTAAATATTTTGCGTGCAGTTTGTTCGTGTATGTCCAAGCCTGCGTTAAAAGTTTCCTTGAACACAGCGACATTTGCGACATCAGCCAGCAATCTTAATTGAATTTGCGAATAATCGATACCAATCAATTTTTTACCGCTTGCTGCAACAAAGCATCTGCGGATTTCTTCGCCAAGTTCTGTTTTAATCGGTATGTTTTGCAGATTCGGATTGCGACTGGATAAACGACCGGTGTTCGTGCTGGTCTGCAAATAAGTTGTATGAATACGCCCGTCATCTGCAATCTGGTGAGGCAGGGCATCAGCATAAGTTCCAGCTAATTTCGCAACAGAACGCCAATTTAATATCTTTTCAACAATCGGATGTGCTTCGACCAATTCAGCCAATCTGTCTGCATCTGTGGAACGCTTTTTGCCCGCAGGTAATTGCAATTCGTCAAATAAGACTGTCGCCAGTTGTTTAGGACTGCCGATATTAAATTCGTGTCCAGCCAATTCATATATTTCAGATTCTAATTTAGTCAGTTGGTCGTGAAAAACAGTTGATAATTGCTTTAATTTATCACGATTTACGGTGACACCATTTCTTTCCATAACGCACAGCACCAGACACAAAGGTAAATCGCATTTGTCATACAGTTTTTGCAAGTTTTCGTTTGCATCCAGTTCTGGGCGCATCAATTTGTATAATGCCATACATACGACAGAATCTTCGCCAGAATATTGTGTTGCAACATCAATCGGCAGTGTCTCAAAATGCCTGTCTGCGTCTTTGATTTTAGCATCAAATAAATCGCTGAACTTTATATTTGTATGCCCCAGATATTTTTCAGCCAATTCATCCAATCCATGTCCATGTAATGAACCATGCAAAATGTAAGATAATAACATAGTGTCATCGAAAGGTTGAATCTGTGTAATGTCAAACCCCGCGTTATGCAAAATATGTAAATCGTATTTCAGATTATGTGCAACTTTTACTATGTTTTTATTTGTGAATATTGGCCAAAGTTTTTTGCGAACAATATCAATAGTGAGTTGGTTTTCAGCCAAAGTGTCGCCACCAAACAAATCAACAGCCTTCTTTATATGTCCAATTGGAATATATGCGCCATGCGAATCGTCATAAGCCAAAGACATACCAACAATTTTGTCTGTCATTTGGTTCAATCCTGTTGTTTCGGTGTCAAAAGCAATAACATCGCGAATGTGTGATAAAAATTCGTCTAATTCAGATTCATTGGAAATCGTGACAATGTCCATTGGTGGCAGGGTGGTTGTTTCTTGTTTTATATGTTCTGGGATTTCAGCAACTGGACAAACCGATTTTGCATAATCAGGAACAGGTTCAGTTGGTGTTTCTGTTGCACCAGGAAAAAGTTTTTCTATCTTGGTTGCCAAAGATTTGCTTTCAATTTTATTCAGAACAAAATCCAGCGCTGCGCTTTTATTAAATTGAAATGGCTTTATAACTAATCCGTCCAGATCAACATCTGTTTTCAATGTGACCAGTTGTTTGGAAATATATGCCATTTGTTTGTTTTCAATCAGTAGATTGCGAATGCGCTCGCTTTTCACAGAATTAATGTTTGCGTATAAATTGTCCAAATTGCCAAATGTCGAAATTAAATCAGTTGCAGTTTTGGGACCAACACCACGAACGCCTGGAACATTATCAGTCGAATCGCCCATCAGCGATTGAACATCAATAACCTGGGACGGTTTTACACCAAACTTTTCCAGAACCTGAGGTTCGTGAATTTCGCGCTGTTTCATACCGTCATATAAAAATACACAGTCAGATACCAACTGCATTAAATCTTTATCGCCAGTTATTATTCGTGTGCCACCAGGATTGCCACAGTTCTGATGTGCAATTGTTGCGATAACATCATCGGCTTCGACGCCTGGAATACAAAGCACAGGCACACCCATAGCGTGCGCACCGATTCGTATTAATTCTGATTGCTGAATTAAATCAGCAGGTGTTTCGCTGCGATTTGCTTTGTATTCAGGATAAATATCTTGGCGGAAGGAGATTCTGGACGCGTCAAAAACGCAAACGATTGAATCATCTGGTTTGGCACTGGCGAGTATTGGCAAAATCATATTGAAAAAACCATATACTGCACCTGTGGGCATACCATCACTGCGTGTCAAAGTGCTGTGCACACCATAGTATGCCCGAAATACCAAAGAGTTCCCGTCAATCAAAGTTATCATTAAAATCTGTTCCTGGGGTTTAGAATATAAATCTAACTTTCAAGCGAACATCGTATTCCAACAAATCCGGTGTTGTGTTAGCTGTTGCTATTTTGTACATGTTTGGAACATATAGCGCGCGACCTTCGATATCAAATTTGATTGGCAAAGCCAAAATATCAATCGTTGCGCCCAACATTGCCTGGTACCCAGCAGTAGATTCTAACTTATATTCAAGACCAGGGACAGGGGTATGTTTTCCTTCGAACGCCAAACCAATACCAGCACCGAAATATGGTTGGATAAGTGTTGATGGCACCTTGAACATAGCATTTACCATAGCTGTATTTGCATGCAAATCTGCAGATTTCAGATAGTTATATTCTGCTTCCAATCTGAATAATGGGATATCAATACCCAAATTTGCACCAAAAATCATAGAAGAATCTGTTTTATTATCATCGCGTGTAAATATTGTTTGACCACCAGCACCAGCCATAGCGCCAAGATAAAAATCAGCTACGACGCCAGCATTTGCAGATGCGGTTCCAGCCAACAAAGTTAAAACAGAAATTAAAGATATTGAATTTATTTTCATATTTTTCTCCTTTATATGATATTATATGTTACAAACAAAGGTATTAACATGCAAGAAAATAAACCTGTTTTAATTGTTGGCTTGGGAAATCCAGGACCAGAATATGAAAATACGCGTCATAATGTTGGCTTTATGGCGATTGATGCAATCGTGTCAGCAGATGCAGTGTGGAATAAAGAAAAAAATGCACTAACCACACGTGGCGAAATCGATGGGCACAAAGTCATTTTTGCAAAACCTCAAACTTTTATGAATAACAGTGGTGAATCGGTATTGCCGTTAATGACTTTCTATAAAATACCATTGGAAAATCTGGTTGTTATTCATGATGATATGGATATAAAATTGGGCGATAAACGCGAAAAAATCGGTGGGACCAGTGCAGGGCATAATGGAATAAAATCCATAGATGCTTTGGTTGGTAAAGATTACAGACGTATTCGTATTGGAATCGGACATCCACGTGATTTTGATTCGCCAATGGATACAGTTGACTGGGTGCTTGGCAAATTCGATAAAGACCAACTGAAAACAATTAAAGCAGTTATAAAGACGATTCGTATATAAAGGTACACTCTTCTTTTTTTGATACTGGCATAGCCAGAGGTGGCGTATTCGTTATAACGAACGTTTGGCACAAGAGTTTGTTTTAGTTTTTTACCGCGTAAATACCAAGACGCGATTTAATCCACTTAAATCTTTTTCTGTTCTCTCAAACTTCCAGCCAAAGTAATCAAATATTTTTATAACCTGATTTGCCGTACCAATACCGATTTCCAAATATATTTTGCCATTATCTGCTATCAGATTTATTGCATTTTTTGCAATTTGTTCGTATGCCATCATTCCGTTGTTTTTTGCATAAAGCGCTATTTTAGGGTCAAACCTGGCGCCATCATTTACGCGTATGTCGCCATATTTTATATATGGCGGATTGGAAACAATTATGTCAAATTTTTCGTTTGATTGGAATTTGCCGAAATCAGCATGCGCAGTTCTTATTTTATCACGCAAACCAAACTTTTTTATGTTTTTATTTGCGACACGCAAAGCGCGCCTGGATTTATCAATTGCGACCCCGGTTAAACCATCTATGTTTTTACAAAGTGCGCATATTATACAGCCAGTGCCGGTTCCCATATCTAGTATTCTGCGTTCTTTGGTTTCACGACAATCGTTTATGACTGCGGATACCAAGGTTTCTGTATCTGGACGTGGGTCAAGTGTGTGTTTATTTGTATAAAATTCCAGGCCATAAAACCATTTGGAATGTATGATTTTTGCAACAGGCATACCGCGTTTCAACAGGCGTGAATAACGCATCACTCTGAAAAAAGACATATTTTTATGCTTTTCAGTAATAATGCGGGCAGCGCGCACCCCACCAGATTTTTGTAAAATTGCGAATGCTTGATTTATATTCATATTTTTATTATAATAGCCCCTATGAAAAAAGCAAAATATATTATCAGAAAGATTAATGTCGGCTTGGCAGAATCTTGCAAGAAAGCGCGTGATATAAACGTTTTGTCGCGTATAGTGTTGTGGGTTGCAGCAATCATGTTGGTTGTCGCTTTGGGTGTATTGTTTTTCTATAAACCTGCACGTGATGCTGTGTTTGCGCCATCTGAAATTAAAACGGTTATAGAGGTTAAATCTGGTGATACTTTGTCCAAGATTTTTTCTGGTCAGGGTTTTTCTGTGCGTGACATAGATACGATTGCTAAATCATTAAAGAAAGATGCTGATTTTACGACTTTGCATGCTGGGTCTGATAAAATCGAATTTATTAAACCGGCCGAAGATAAACCAATTTCCAAAATTGTAATTTTAAATGGACCATGGCAAAGAGTTGAAATCAGTTGTGATGAAGCAGGCGATTGGCAATGTCAAAAGGTTGTAATCGAACGTGATACACGTATTGCTTATAAAGAGGGCGAAATCTTGGACGGGGACAGTTTTTATCTGGCTGGAATGCGTGGTGGAATCCCTGCGGGAATATTGGCAGATGTATATGATTTACTAGCATTTGAAATGGACTTTGAACGTGATGTGCGCGCAGGTCAACATTTCTTTGTTTTATACGAAGAAAACTATGCATCTGATAAAAAGGTCGATAATGGTCGTGTGATTGCTGTTGCGTTTGAGGCTTTGCGTGGTAATGTCCAAATGTACCGTTTTGTTCGGTCTGATGGTGGGGTTGGATATTATGATGAAAATGGTAATGGTGCAATTAAATCATTGAAACGAACACCAATAAACAATGCGAAAGTGACATCCAGTTTTTCAACGCGCAGAAAGCATCCTGTGTTGGGCTTTACACGTGCACACAAAGGGGTTGATTTCCGTGCCCCTACCGGAACACCAATTCCGGCGGCTGGGGCAGGGCGTGTTGTTGCGCGCAGTTTCAATCGCGGACATGGTAATTTTGTAAAAATACGTCATAATGGAACGTATGAAACATTGTATGCGCATATGTCCAGATTTGCCAAAGGGGTGAATGTCGGAACTGTTGTGCGTCAGGGTCAGACGATTGGTTATGTTGGTTCAACTGGATTATCCACAGGTCCGCATTTGCACTATGAGATTATTAAAAATGGTCAGCACGTAAACCCTTTGACTGTTAAATTGCCAGCCATAAATAATTTAGATGCAGCGAATAAAAAAGTGTTTTTGGAGCACAAGGATAAATTAAACGGCATCATAGAATCTCTGAAAACTAATCCAGAGCAAATTGTAAGGTTGTAATATTTTTGTATTATTTTTTTGCAGAAACAAACAATGCGAAAAACCAGCCGATTATTGTCCAGCCAAACATCCAAGCGCCACATCTTGTTCGCATCAAGTCGTATTTAGAACGGTCATTCACACATGCGATATAAACGGGTGCGAATACAATACCGACAAATATCAATACTATTGCCACATATTTAATCCACACCAAAACGTTTATACCAAATAACATTTTTTTCTATATACCGTATTTTGCTTTCGTACCAAGTTCTTCTTCGATTCTTACCAGTTGGTTATATTTCGCCATACGATCTGTGCGCGACATAGAACCAGTCTTGATTTGACCAGCATTTGTTGCGACAGCCAAATCAGCAATTGTTGTATCTTCTGTTTCGCCACTGCGATGTGAAATTACAACACCATAATTTGCATCTTGTGCCATTTTGATTGCACGTAATGTTTCGGTTAGTGAACCGATTTGGTTTACTTTGATAAGTATCGCATTTGCAACACCGTTGTCAATGCCCTTTTTCAGACGAATCGGATTTGTGACGAACAAGTCATCGCCGACCAACTGGCATTTATTCCCAATTTTGTCGGTCAATTTTTTCCATCCGTTCCAATCTTCTTCGGCAATACCATCTTCGATTGAGATAACAGGATATTCAGCAATCAATTTTTCATAGAAAGCAATCATTTCATCAGATGTTTTATCGGCACCCTCAAAATGATAAATACCATTATCGAAAAATTCAGATGATGCAACGTCCAAACCAATTGATACCTGTTCGCCTGGTTTATAACCCGCAACCCGAATCGCTTCAACAATTGTATCCAATGCTTCGTGGCATGTGTTAAAGTTTGGCGCAAAGCCACCTTCGTCACCAACGTTTGTGCTGTGTTTAGATTTTTTCAGAATAGATTTCAGGTTGTGGAATATTTCAGAACCCATACGAATCGCTTCGATTTCGTTTTTTGCACCGTTCGGTATAATCATAAACTCTTGGGCGTCCAGGCCATTGTCGGCGTGTGCGCCACCATTTATTATGTTCATCATTGGACGTGGCAGAACGCAAGGATTTGGATTACCGAAAATGTCTGCGATGTGTTTGTATAATGGAATATGTTTTGCATTTGCAACAGCATGTGCCACAGCCAAAGATACGGACAATATTGCATTTGCACCCAGTTTATCTTTGTTTGGTGTGCCGTCCAAAGCCAACATTTTTTCATCAATTGCAACTTGGTTTTCGGCATCCATACCAATCAAGGCAGGTGCGATTATTTCATTTACATTTTTGACTGCTTTCAATACACCTTTGCCCATATAAGTATTTCCGCCATCACGCAATTCCAGTGCTTCAAACGAACCTGTTGATGCGCCAGATGGCACAGAAGCGCGACCAAACGCGCCATTTGATAAAGTTATATCACATTCAATTGTTGGGTTGCCGCGACTGTCCATAATTTGACGCGCATGTACACTTTCAACAGCAAACATTTTTTTGTTCTCCTTTTGATTCTTTATGTTTTTATAAGTGATTTTTCTACATGGTGAAGTTTTCACCCAAGTAAACTTTCTTGACCATTTCGTCTTTGACGATTTCGTCAGTTGTTCCATGTTTCAAGATTTTTCCGTCGTGCAGAACATAACTGCGGTCTGTGATTCCCAAGGTTTCACGAACATTGTGGTCGGTTATAATAACACCCAATCCGCGATGCTTTAATTGGGAAACCAATTCACGAATTTCATTTACAGCAATGGGGTCAATACCCGCAAATGGTTCGTCCAATAAAATAAACTTTGGGTCGTTTGCCAATGCGCGCGCAATTTCAACACGACGTCTTTCCCCACCAGATAAAGATGTCGCAGGGCTTTTTCGCAGAAACGCAATTGCAAATTCATCAAGCAACGCATCAAGTTTTGCGTATCGTTTATCCCGATTCGGTTCGAACACTTCCAATATAGCCAATATATTATCTTCCACAGACAAACCACGAAATACGCTGTTTTCCTGGGGTAAATAGCCAATGTGCAAGCGTGAACGTTGATAAAATGGTAGGTGTGTAATATCCTGGGAATTCAGGAATATCTGGCCACTGGTTGCGGTCAACTGTCCGGTTATACAATAAAAAGCGGTTGTTTTTCCAGCACCGTTTGGTCCCAACAATCCGACCGATTCGCCCTGATTAGCAATCATAGAAATATCACGTAACACAACACGTTTGCCATAATTTTTAGAAAGATGTTCAATTTTCAATACAGAATTTTTTATCATAATCTTATCACCATTTCGTTTGTTAATATTTTATCGCCGTTGCTGGAATCAACGCGAACGTTGCCATTGAGCGTAAGTACTTTTTCTTTGCGATTGAATTGCCCGGAATTGGCAGATATATTATCTGTGATTTTCCCTTGGTCTGTATCACGAACTACGGTTCCTGATGGTTTTTCCAAAAATACAATATCAGGCTTGTCATATTTTTGTGTACCAGATACAGCATTTATTTTAAATGGATTTTCATTCTTGTCGGTACCAACAAATGTCGCGTTAGTCATTTTGAATTGGTTGTGGACAACATCTTTCATATTTATTGCGGTAATGGGGGTCCATAAAATCTGTTTGGTAAACAGCGGGGCAGCAGCCAAAACAGCAACCATAACCAGTCCCCAGCCAGTAAAGAAAAACTGCCATAATCGGGTCAGACGTTTATGTTTTGATATAATTATAAAATTGCGTCGATTTTCTTTCACATCCCAAGTTTAATATTTTGTAAATAAAAATGCAATTTTTATATTTATTATGATATTTTTTTGTGATATAATGCAGAGCAAGAGAGAATGAAAAAGTTATTATCAATCTTTGTCATGATGATTATTGTGCCATCTGTATCGTTTGGTGCGATTGTTGTTAATAAACAAAATTCTATAAAGAAAGCGGCACCCGTCGCTGCGCAAGAATCTGGTGGGGTATCCGGGGGCTTGCAAAGTGCGGCCAGTTTGTTACCTGCAGTTATTGGTTTGGTCCAAGATGTTCAGCAATTAAAGAAGGATCAACAACAACTTGGGGCAGATTGTGTGCCATCATCTAGTGAGATTAGTACCGTAAATGATTTGGTTAAAGAATGGGCGAAGATTGGTAATACGACTGTGGAAAGTGCTGCAAGTGGTTCGTGGGTGCCTGCTAAAAGTTATAGTAATGATTACAAGGGGTGTATGGAAAATCAAGATAAAGAAGGTTGTTACGAGGTTTTTGAGGCTAGTGCAGACGATGGTTATATTTGGAAAGGTTTTCCAAAGGCTAGTTCTGCTAAGTTAGATAATGGGAAGAATGTTTCCAATATATATGTTGTTATGAACAAGCTGCCTTTTGGACCGGAAGATTATACCAAGTCTGAATTGTCAAAAATTAAGAGTTTAATGGAAAAAGCAGACAGGTGTGCGCCTGGAACAATCAGTAAAAAGAAAAAAGAATTGTGGGGTAATTTCTTGGTTGGAACAATCAGCAAAGTTGGGGCATCGACTGGCACAGCTGGTGTGGGCGATGTTATGAATATGGCGCAAGGTCTTGGCGCAAGTGGTGGCAGTGGTATTTCTGGTGTGTTGTCTTCGTTTGGCGGTCAGGCTCTGCAATCATTTGATAAATAGTTATAACAACTGGTGAATTTTTAACAAATTACATTTTTTTGTGTTGTTTTCGCTTTACTCGATTGCTGAAAATGTGTTATAATGTTTCGTAAGTTTAATAAGGAAAGGAATCTGGTATGAAAAACAAAAACTTTGTTTCAATGCTTGCGTTATTAACAGCAGTGGCTTTGACTGGTTGTGCTGGGACGAATAATGGTGGCGATGAATATGTTGAATATGATACGCCTACTGTTGATTATATTGAACGGTTAAATGTTAATGATGCGCCACACCAAGATTCTTTCTTGAACCAATTGGCGATGAATTATCGTTCTTATGCGATTTATAATGCACGTACCAGCGGATATCCAATGGTGGGCGAATTATTTGCGCAAAAGGCAGTCAGTGCTTTTTCTGGTGAAACGCCTTATCCTGAATCTTTGGATAACTGGGAAATTGATGATGATAACGAAAGATTTGAGATATATACCGGATACAATAATTTGATGGATGAATTCAGAAAAGATGCAATTGATAATCAGCCCCAATTGGTGGCGGAGGCTCAGGCAAAGTTTGATTGCTGGTTATCTGCTACATCCAGCGGTCAAGATGATACGGCAAACGAATGCAGAAAACGTTTTCTGAATACTTTGCAGGCATTGAAAGATTGCAGGGATGGCAAAGGAATTGCGCCAACGCGGGTCAAATCTGAAACCATTGTTGATAAGTCTGAAAAAGAAGAATATTATCCAGAAACACGTCGTTTGAATGCTATGTCTGGCGCATCGCGTTCGCGTGATGGTGTAATTATTGTGAATAATGTCAATATTCCTGCTAATTTAATTCAACCTGTGTCGGTTCCTGCACAACAGCCGTTAGTGTTTAATCAAAATATTTATGGCGGTGAAGAAAACGCGAACAGTACTGGTGACACAAATGGCTTGGATGACGATTATGTTTCACGTGATGAATTCATAGATATGATGATGGCGATGCGTGCTGAATTGGCGGCGATAAATAAACGTTTGGATGATTTGGGTAATGCACCAGCGCCAAGTTCTGAAAAAACTGTCATCAAGGTGCAGCAGATTCCGTTGGAACCAACACAGCATGTTATGGAAGAGGTGTTCGAAATCAGATTTGATTTTGACAAGGCGATAATTAAGCCAGAATATGATGAATTGATAAAGAAGTTGGCAACAACAACCCAAGAAAATAAAAATATCAAAGTGTCCGTTGTTGGACATACTGATACAGTTGGATCTGATAGTTATAACTATGCTTTGGGTGGACGCAGGGCAGAGGCTGTGCAAAAAATGCTGATAGAATATGGTATCCCATCTTCCCAAATTGTTGCTGTTTCTGCGGGGGAAGAAGATCTGAAAGTACCAACACCGAATAATACACCAAACGCGGAAAACCGTCGGGTGCGTGTTGTAAAAGAAGTACATTATACCGAACCTGCAAAGGCTGCACCAATCGTGGTTGAAGAATATTCTGAAACAGACGATTCTGCGGATTGTGAAGAAAATTCGTAAGAAGATGAAATTGTTCTTGACAAAAACAGAGTTTAGGGTATTATGAAGGTTGAGAGATAACGTAAAAGGTGATAAAAATGGCTAAAAAAGAACTTTTTCAAGTAGCAAGTGCCGAAGTCGCTTCGGTAGGTAAAGCATCTCGTTTCAATAATGCCATGAGGAAAATCAATATCACAGAGAGATTAACAAAAGCAGGTATTGATAAGACCGCATTTGATAGCAGTAGGTGGAACTAGTATTGCATATCTAAAAGATTTGGTGGTCAAATGGCCACTTTTTCTTTGCAACTTGACTTTTTGTTCTTTTTTACTATAATTAATTTAATCGAACACCAGAATTCTCTGAGTGTGATTTCCAAAAGGTTTTTTTATGCATGTAAATGAATTGAAGACAAAGTCACCTCAACAATTGTTGAAGATGGCAGAAGATATGGGGATTGAAAATCCTTCACAATTAAATGTTCAGCAACTGCGTTTTGCGGTTATGCGCGTGTATGCGGCGGATAAATCTATTACTTTGATTGGTGATGGTGTTTTGGAACGTATGCAGGACGGTTTTGGTTTTTTGCGCGCACCCGAAAGCAATTATCTGGCGGGGCCCGATGATTTATATGTTTCACCAAATCTGATTAAAAAATACGGGTTGAAAACAGGTGATTATATAGAAGGACAAATTCAGGCACCACAAAATGAATCAGAACGTTATTTTGCTTTGGAAACAATTGAACGCGTTAATGGTGGCGACCCCGAAAATCTGCGTCATCGTATTTCTTTTGATGACATGACACCTTTGTATCCAGATGAACAATTGAAAATGGAAGTTGCCAATGATACGGACAAGGGACGCAATTTGTCTGCGCGTGTTATTGATTTGATTTCACCGACTGGCAAAGGGCAACGTTCGTTGATTGTTGCGCCACCAAGAACTGGTAAAACTGTTATGTTGCAGAATATCGCACATTCTATTGCGACAAATTACCCAGACGTGAAATTGATTGTTTTGTTGATTGATGAACGTCCAGAAGAAGTGACCGATATGCAACGTAGTGTTAAGGGTGAGGTTATTTCATCAACATTTGATGAACCTGCAACGCGTCATATTCAAGTTGCTGAAATGGTTATTGAAAAAGCAAAACGTTTGGTCGAAGCAGGTCAGGATGTTGTGATATTGTTGGATTCTATTACCAGATTGGGTCGCGCGTATAATACTGTTGTCCCGTCCAGCGGAAAAGTTTTAACAGGTGGTGTTGATGCCTATGCTTTGCAACGTCCAAAACGTTTCTTTGGTGCTGCGCGTAATATCGAAGGTGGCGGTTCTTTGACAATTATTGCTACTGCTTTGATTGATACGGGTTCCAAGATGGACGAAGTTGTGTTCGAAGAATTCAAGGGTACAGGTAACAGCGAAATTATTTTGGACAGAAAGTTGTCTGATAAACGTGTGTATCCTGCTATTGATATTACAAAATCAGGAACACGCAAAGAAGATTTGTTGGTGTCAAAAGATACATTATCAAAAATGTATGTTTTGCGTCGCATAATCAATCCAATGGGAACGTTGGAAGCGATGGAGTTCTTGTTGGATAAGTTGCGTTTAACGAAAACAAATGATGATTTCTTTTCTGCGATGAATCAGTAAGAAATATATCATAGGTAAAATAAAACTGCTGTTTTTACAAACGGCAGTTTTTTTATGGTGAAAATATGAATAAACTATATTTAATACTTTTGTTTGGTGGGGTTATGTTTGGCGCGTTTGTTTGTGGCGGAAAAGTCGCAGATGCCAGATGTCGTATGAACATAGCCCAAGAATCGAAAGCACAAATTAAACAATCTTTGCAAAATAACAGGATTTTAGATGACAAGGTTTATAAAACTGGTGTGGCTGATATTCGTCGCATCTTGCAGTCTGAATACAGCATCGCTGAATAATATGGTTTGCAACTGTGATATCATATATGGGCATCAATCAGACTGGCAAATAATTAGTGATGATTTAGCGCGGAATATATACAAGCATAATTTGCAATGTAAAAATCAAGATTACTGATTGTCATAATTTGCGATTACACTTTCAGCGGCAGTTTGTATTTTTTGTAATGTAGATTCGTATGTTGCGCAATCGCGTGCGATTTCTGATTTATATGCATCGCGTAAGTTTGATGCCATATAAGAGCATGTGCGTAAGTAATTTACACAATATTGATGTCCGGTGTTAAACGCATTTTGACCCCGAACACGACTTTCGGTACTTGCCCAATCTATGTTTAATGCATTGTCAATATTTACCCATGGGTTTGTTTTTGTATATTGACCGACAGTCGCATCCCAATAATCTTCAACTGACGACAATTCTTCATAATCTGCTGACGGCTTTGTTGTTGTATTTTTCAGTACGATTATTTGTTGAATCAAATTATCAATCTTCTTTTGGTATTTAGAATCTATTTGTGCCAACTTTGCACTGCAATAACAGCGGTTATATGCGGTATCTTCGCGCAAACAATACATTTCCATACATTCTTTGTAATTTGCAAAACACTTTTGTGAAGTGCCATTTGTTGACGATGTATTTGTTATCGTAGTAGAACGGCGCAGGTTGGTTGTTCTAACACTTGTTGCTGTCCGGGCGGAATTATTTCGGGTGCCACTGCGTGCAACAACGCCACGATTGTTATTCGAATATGTGTTGCGCATAGCACTGTTATTTGTCGCGCTGCGTGCAGTATTGGAACGCGGAACAACACGTCTGGTGCTTGTAGTGGTTGTAGTGGCTGCGCGGGCAGGGCTGGGGCGTTTTACAACACCGCGTTTACCAACAGACTGCATAGGCGTTGCGCCACCAATTCCAGATACATTGTTTTTCTTGGTTGGTGTGACACTTTCGTTGCGTCGATTGTTCAGGGAATAGGGGTATAAACCGTCACCGGTGTTGGTGTTTGCAAATTGTTTTGCAATATAATTCCCAGCGGCCATACAAGGCATCGATAATATACATGATAATAAAACAGCAAAAAACCCTTTCCACATAGTTTATATTCTAGTTTTTTTATGAAAAATAAACAAGTGAAAAATATTGGTTCCTAGATGACGAATATTGCTATGGCGCGATTGCACGACTTTATATGCTTTCTGTCCGCCTTCGCTGTTCTTAAAGTGTAGAAAATATTTCCAAGAATTTGCTGTGCTACGGCGCGACACTCAATTTTCTTAATTGTGCACTTCATGCGCAATAATGAAAATTGGTGGTCGGAGTGGCGGGATACCCTCGGCATAAATGCCTGCGGGGCAATCGTGACGTTTTCGCTGCGCTGGCGCTTGCAAAATCTACTGCTTGTCGAACCCGAAATTGCGTTGCAATTTATCGTATTCAAATCATGACACCACAACAAAACAAAAAATACCACGTCGTGATATTTTTTATTTTGGTCGGAGTGGCGGGATTCGAACCCGCGACCTTTTGCCCCCCAGACAAACACGCTACCAGACTGCGCTACACCCCGACAACGCAATCTATGTTATACGAATTTTTTATAAAAGACAAATAAAAACGTTTTTATATTAATGTATGTTTTGTTTTGGAGTGTGTATCAATTGAAAAGTCCCAATCAATTTACGGTTTTTTGGATTCACCAATGCAAACATATATGGTTCATTGTTGTCAAAGTATGTGAATTTATCTATGAATGGGTTTTCATGATGTTGGGCCAAGTTCAAAAATTTATCGCCACGACGATCAAATACCGTTACGCCGTCTTGATAATCATTTGTTGTTTGGGCATTATCAAAACCGTTTTGCAAAAACGACTCTGCGTTCACATTTTTCAAGTTCATTCTTGCAACATACTTGTTCATCGCTTCCAGTGGTGTGGTGCGATTTGATGATTTTGCTGTAAAAATAGGGTCATGCATCAGCAAAGCCTGATGAAACGCTTGTTGCGTATATTGCACATAAAATGAATTTATTGTATCGCGTACTTCGGGAATGTTTATATATGTATCCCTGGCATTTTGCCAATAGGTTAGGGCAAAGTTAGTATTTGCCAAAGAAATGTCGTTATTGGCAAGTTGTAATTCTGCCTGATAATAAATGCTGTGTACCGAATGATAACAATCTTGGAATTCTGGGCGTTTTATTAAATCGTTTGCAACCATGGAATATACCAGAAATGCTTCAACTTCCATCATTTTAGCAATACGAAACGTGTCGCCAAAAGACGCATTGCGCAGGTCTGTGAAGTGTATGCCATTGTGTTTTTGATCAGCATGGCATAGTTCGTGTGCCAAAGTTGTGTATAGCTCCAGACGATTTTCTGGTTCGTTCAAATCGATGTCTATGTTTCTGAAAGTGATTTTTCCATTGTTAAAACATGCGATTCCACGCAGGTCATCGGCAAAATTGTATTCTATGTCTGTTAAATTATCTAATATGCTTTTAACTCTGGGGACTGTTTCCAGATATTGTAAAGCATGATTTACAGTTTTCTTGTTTAACAATGTCATTGTTGTACCTTTTTATGATTAGGCAAATCGTATCATAAAAAATTGTTTTGTCAACAAAATATTGGTGTGGGCACAGGTTTCTCGAATACGTGGTTGATGCTTTGCGATTCGAGATTATCTGATAAATTCTGCTTTTTTCCCAAATCTATTTATTTTTTCCAGTATTTCTGGGAAATATTTATCATAAGAACGTGACCAAAACAACAGTTTGAACAAAGTGATTAAATTTTCTTTGTATTTTTTTTGTTCAATATGTAGCATTCTACGCAAAGAACGTTTAATTATTCGCCATTGACGTACCATTGTTGGCGGTTTCAGAAGTATGATACGGTCTGCCTTTTCCAATATAGGTATAATCCAATCGTTTGTGTACACGCCCTCTATAATCCAATTATCATTGTATGCTAAAATTTTATCGCGTAATTTCAGACGCTCTTCTTTTGGACGTTCAACATTAAAGTTGTTTGTCTGGTTTATCCATTTTATATCATCTAAATCAAAGTGAGGAATATTCAATTCCGATGAAAGTTTTTTTGCAAAAGTAGATTTTCCACTACCTGGACCACCAACAATAAAAATCTTTGCCATGGATATATCCTTGTTTTCTTGCATTGTATCATGACAAGTTTGATTTTGTACAGAAAATAATTACAAAAGCTGTGGCATAAATTTCGTGGTCGGGGCGAAATCCTCCTCGATGAACAATAGATAAAAAGTAGGGCGAAAGGATTGTTTCGCTTCGCTTCACTCCCTTGACTCATTCGCGTTGCGAACCGGCATACTGTCGTCTGTCTTTCGTCTGCGGGTCGAACCTTCTTCCTGAATGTTCTAAGACTCCTTTTCGCACCGATGAAACAAAGGTTAAATAAAAAATACCGCATAAAAGCGGTCTTTTTTTATTAAATCTGGTCGTGCTTGATAACCAATTTGCGAACTATTAATTATGCTGATTTAATTAACATTGGTCTGGAAATTTATAATTCAAAAGACAAATCGGGATCAGCGAATTTGGATAAAGGAACCTTTTATCCTAATTGTGTATCATAAACTATGAGAAAA
This sequence comes from Alphaproteobacteria bacterium UBA1218, assembly GCA_002309215.1. Classification (GTDB taxonomy): domain Bacteria; phylum Pseudomonadota; class Alphaproteobacteria; order Rs-D84; family Rs-D84; genus Enterousia. Next base: position 43,861 of record DBXG01000013.1, read on the forward strand.
TAAGGGTTCTAGAAAATCATCTATAACGCCATCTGGGACCACGTCTGAATTCTTCATCC
>DBXG01000025.1:0-204 GCA_002309215.1 Alphaproteobacteria bacterium UBA1218
TCCAGATGGATTTATTACATAAGCATTATCCAAAGAATCAAAATAGTGCCATGCCACCCTATATAAAAACTGGGTACGATCAACAAACGAACACACACAATCCGAAGAATTTCTCACAAACAAACTACATCTTTGCGTTACATACGAATCAATCAATCTAAAATTATCCCGTTCACCTAATAGTCCAAAATCATTATGTAGTGG
>DBXG01000025.1:334-10963 GCA_002309215.1 Alphaproteobacteria bacterium UBA1218
GGACAGAACCAAATTCAATTCCTGTTTCTAAGTGGTTATAATCTATTTCAGGTATAGTTTGGAACAATTCAAAAACCACTTCTTTACCTATTATCATATCTATACCTTTTTGTTTATTTTGTTTTGACATTGGCATCCTTAACTTTCTCTGCCACAGGATTTTTAACCTTGGCATAAAGGTAAGAATAAAGCATGGCCTTGATTTTTTCTGGACTATGGTTTGCGATATCAAAAACATTTTCACCTTTGGCATTCTTTTTATCGAAATCTATCTTACAATTATCTAACAAATATCTTAATAGATCACAGTACGTCTCTACACGAATAGATGCCGTTTCTACAACATACATGATGCAAGTATTTCCTTTATCATCTTGGGTATTAACATCTGCTCCTTGTTTAACCAAATATTCAACAGCATTTTGCTTCCCCCATGCACAAGCAGCTATCAACGGTGTCAATCCTTTCTTATCTTGTGCATTTATATCAGATAAGCCTTTTAAAAAGGCCTCTATTAATATATCGTCTCCATACCCAAATATCGAACTATACAAGAACGGAAGACGATTGTTTTTGCTGTTTTTATTTTCTGTCATTTTTACAATCCTTTTTTATTTTTATATTATCTTACAAGATTTATCTCTTCTGTTTTTTTGTTTAACATTTCAACCAATTTAGATGGATATTTTCCTGTATTAACTGGCCAAATTTGCTTTCCTTGTTTATTTACAACACAGTCTTTTTTGGTCAATTTCTCCACAAGAACAACCGAAAATACTACCTTAAATACCAAAGGCATATCTTTACTATTTTGTGGTAAAACTGAATCATAACGCCAATCAAAACCACGAAAATTTTTTGTCATATACACATCAATATCCTGCTTATACATCAAAGAATCCATTACATAAAAATCAAATTTATCTGTTGTATAATCACATAACTTGAGATAATTACCAGACACCACAGGTGCATCAACATTGTAAAGTTCAACGACACGAGCCAGCCTTACCAATGGGCACGCTTCACGAATATCAAAGATTTGTTTTGCCAAACCTTTAAACAAGACTGATGCCGAACTAAATTTAACTTTTTTATAAATGGCGCTACCACAATCATTACGAATTTCATATCTAACCATTGATTTAATGTTCACTTTTACAATCCTTTTTTATTCTGCCGAGAATTGTACACCAAACAAAACAATTGTCAAGTTTATTTTTGTCTTACACCTGCAACCAAGGTTCCAATGTCGTTTAGGGTAAATGTTCCACGAACACGAACCGGGATATTATGTTTTTGTGCCGTCATAACGCTGCGTGGATGCAATACTTTGGCGCCATTATTTGCCATTTTCAGCATATCATCATAAGATACAAAATCTAATTTCTTGGCATCTTTAACAACATTTGGGTCTGCATCATAAACACCATCAACATCAGTATAAATATCGCAATAATCTGCACCAATCGCAGCTGCAATCGCAACAGCAGATGTATCAGAACCTTCACGCCCCAAGGTAGTGATTTCTTTATTATACGTTATGCCCTGAAATCCGGCAACAACCGGAACAACACCTTTGGACAAATCATACCAAATCGGTGCGGTGATATATTTTATTTTTGCATCACCAAAGTTTTCATCCGTCCATATTCCCATTTGCAAGGCATTATAACTGCAAGCTTTACAACCAATTGAATTTAATGCCATAGCAACCAAAGCAACCGAAGTCATTTCGCCAGTTGCCAACAAAGCATCCATATCGCGTAAATTTGGTTTATCTGTAATTTGGTGTGCCAGATTTGTCAGCGCGTTTGTAGTTTTACCCATAGCAGAAACAACAACCACGACATCTGCGGTTTCACGCTGATTTGCTATGATTTTTGCTACATTTTTTATTTTATCGATATCAGCGACCGAGGTTCCGCCGAATTTCATAACTATTTTCATTACCATTGCCCTTTGGCACAATAAACAACCTAGCCCCTGAACCCCATGGCAACGATAAACATTTCCACAGAATCTTTTCGTGAGGCTGGCGGTTTAATATGATGAACCGTCTCAAAATGTTCTTTGATTTGTTTCAGCAAATCGTTCGTCGTCCCCCCCGTAAAAGATTTAGCAATAAACGTCCCCCCGTTTTTCAATGCGCGAATTGCAAAATCCAGCGCATATTCCAACAAAACCATTTGACGAATATGGTCTGTTTTTTTATGTCCAACAGTATTTGGCGCCATATCAGACATAACCACATCTGCGGTACCTTGACCTGCTTCTTCATGCGATAAATTTAATTTATCTTCCAACCAGACCAATGCTTCATCAGTTGTAAAATCGCCCTGATAAAACTCTACATTATTGATTGGTTTGATTTCCAACAAATCCATCGCGAATATCTTAGAATTTGGATATTTACGCGCAACATATTGCGACCAAGAACCAGGCGCAGCGCCCAAATCAACAACAACCTGACCATTACGAAAGAAATGATATTTTTCATCCATTTCGATAATCTTGAAAGCCGCGCGTGCACGATAACCCTCTTTCTGCGCCTTGGCAACGTACGGATCAGATGCCTGACGTTGAATCCAAGCCACCGATGATTTATGCGCAGCAATCTTTTTGTTCAGGATTTTCATACCAATAAACTAGGCCTGACCACCGTTTTTCAATTTTTCCATTACAGCTTCCATGCCGCCCATTTTCTGAATCATAGCCATTTGCTGTTTCATTTTCAGGTATTGTTTAATCATGTGTTCTACTTCGCGAACAGTACAACCTGCTGTTTCAGCAATACGCGTCTTGGCATTTGCGAATATTTTTTCTGGATCTGCACGTTCTACTGCTGTCATCGCTTCTAATATCTTAATCTGGGCATCAACGCTGCCATCTGCTATTTTTTCCTTCATAGCATTCACAGCATCTTTCATACCTGGAACCATTTTCAACAGACCGCTAAAATTGCTCATCTTTTTAATCTGTTTCAACTGAGCCAGCATATCATTCATATCGAACTGACCCGCCATCATACGTTGTGCAGTTTCTTTCATACCAGATGGCATTTTAGCTGCTTCTTGTTCCAAATCAGCATTTTCTTGTTCTGCTAATTTTTTCTTTTTTCCAAATCCAAACATACGGTATCTCCCTTGGTCACCACTATTTATATTGTTTTTCTTGCATCTTTTTTTGCAAACCATAAATTTTTACAATTTGCAACGATCTACGTATTGATTCTGCTTCTGATTTGTCTTTTGTTGCCAAAGCTTTCTTTAAATCACCATTTTTAGCGATTGCCTGATTAATCACATTTGTGTTTGTTTGGAACTCTGCATATGTAATAATTCTTTTTTGTAGCCAATAGTTTTTTATAATTTGCATTGATTTACGTATTGATGCTACTTCTGCCTTATCCATTACCGACAAAATAGTTCTTAAATCGCCATTTTTGATAATTGCGTTACGAAATGCATTTACATGTTTTAAATATTCTGAATGTGTAATCATTTTTTTCTCCTTGTATTGTTGATTGTTAACTTACCCCAGATATATTACTTATTTTTTCCGGGCTTGTCCAGATACTTTTTCAGATATTGTCCAGTCAAAGAATTCGGATTTTGTGCAACATCTTCTGGGGTTCCAACTGCAATAATTTGACCGCCACCAGCGCCACCACTAGGTCCCAAATCAATAATCCAATCTGCTGTTTTGATAACTTCCAAATTGTGCTCTATAACAATTACTGTATTACCAGCATCAACCAATTCGTGCAAAACAGATAATAAAGATTTTATATCCTCGAAATGCAAACCTGTGGTTGGTTCGTCCAATATATATATAGTTTGACCAGTACTGCGTGCAGCCAATTCTTTGGACAATTTTATACGCTGGGCTTCGCCACCCGATAAATCAAGCGAACTTTGTCCCAATTTGATATAATCCAAACCGACACGTTTTAACAATTCCAATTTACGCGCAATTTGTGGGACATTTATAAAGAATCTGTATGCTTCTTCCACAGTCATATTCAACACATCAGCAATAGACTTACCTTTGTATTTAACAGCCAAAGTTTCATCATTATAGCGCTGACCATGACATTTATCGCATTCAACATAAATATCAGCCAAGAAATTCATTTCTATTTTTATTTGACCATCACCCTGACACGCTTCGCATCGACCACCTTTGACGTTAAAAGAAAAACGACCAGCATCATATCCACGTGCTTTGGCTTCTGGTAAATTTGCAAAGAAATCACGAATATTATTAAACACACCAACATAAGTTGCAGGATTACTGCGCGGACTGCGCCCGATTGGCGATTGGTCAATATCGACAACCTTGTCTATATTTTCCAGACCGCGAATTATATCATGCGCGCCAGTTTCTAATTTAGAATTATATAATGCACGCATAATTGCAGGATATAACGTACTCAATAACAAAGTTGATTTTCCAGAACCAGAAACACCAGTCAAAGCAATAAACTTACCAAGCGGAAAATCTACAGTAATATTTTTCAGATTATTTTCACGTGCGCCTTCGATTCTTATGAATTTGCCATTACCAGTTCTGCGCTTTGTTGGAACATCTATTTTGCGTTTACCAGACAAATATTGTCCTGTCAAAGAATCAGGATTTTTTATAACTTGCGCTGGTGTTCCTGCTGCAACAACATTTCCACCATTTATACCTGCGCCACGACCAATATCAACCAAATAATCTGCCTGACGCATCATATCTTCGTCGTGTTCCACGACCAACACAGAATTATCTTTGTCACGCAACATTTTTAATGTATCAATCAATTTATCATTATCGCTTTGATGCAAACCAATTGACGGTTCATCTAACACATATAAAACACCAGACAAACCACTGCCAATCTGCGATGCCAATCTTATACGTTGGGCTTCACCGCCCGATAAAGTTCCAGCCATACGCGACATAGTCAAATAACCCAAACCAACATTTTTCAGAAAATACAAACGCGATGTGATTTCACGTAAAATCATAGTAGCGATTTCATTTTCTTTCTGGGTCAAATGATTTGGCAAATCTTGAAACCAATTCAACGAATCGTCCACAGACATATCGCAAACATCCATAATATCACAGCCATTTATCTTTATACACAACGCCTGAATATTTAATCGTTTACCATGGCACACAGGACATGTTTTTTCAGATTGGTATTTAGACAATTCTGTTCGCATTGAATCTGATTCAGATTCACGCAATCTGCGTTCAAGATTTGGTATAACACCTTCAAACGGTTTTTCATACACAAAGCCGTTCCAATTTATTTTCACAGGTTCATCGCCTGTTCCATATAACACAATATTTTTTTCTTTATCAGACAAAGTATGCCAAGGTTTAGATAATGGAATTTTATATTTTTTATGCAGAGCATCCATTACATTTTCATACTGGCTTAGCATACCACCACGTGACCAAGGCGCAATTGCACCGCCCAATATAGATTTTGTTGGATCTGGCACAACCAAATCTGGCGAAACATTTAATTGTACACCTAAACCATCACATGCACTACACGCACCTAATGGCGCATTAAAAGAAAATAAACGCGGTTCAATTTTTGGAACAGTAAAACCACTAACTGGACAAGCATATTCCTGGGAATATAAAGAGTCTTCATTTGTATCTAATCTGCGAACAATTACCGCACCAGGAACCAAACGCAAAGCCGCTTCAAATGAAGAATATAATCTGGATCGAAACTCTTCTGCCTCATCACCAACTAAATCATTATCAGGCATTGCAACCCTGTCAATTATAACAAAAATATTATGCTTTTTATTTTTATCTAATGCTGGAACAGATGCCAAATCATATAAAACACCATCAACAATAGCGCGCTGATAACCCTGCTTTATCAAAAAAGCAATTTCTTTTTTATATTCGCCCTTTCTTTCGCGAACCATCGGTGCCATTATGTAAAACTTTACACCATGTGGTATTTTCAGCGTCCAATCTACCATTTCTGCAATAGTTTGTGATTTAATTGGCAATCCAGTCACTGGCGAATAAGGGAAACCTGTACGTGCCCACAACAAACGCAAATAATCATAAATCTCGGTCACAGTTCCGACTGTGGAACGCGGATTTTTTGATGTTGTTTTTTGTTCAATTGAAATAGCAGGCGATAAACCTTCGATTAAATCTACATCTGGTTTTTTCTGCATATCTAAAAATTGTCGTGCATAACTGGACAAAGATTCAACATATCGACGTTGCCCTTCGGCATATATTGTATTAAATGCCAATGATGATTTTCCAGAACCAGATACGCCAGTCAGCACCACCAATTTGTTTTTTGGCAGATCAACATCTATGTTCTTAAGATTGTTTTCGCGCGCACCGCGAATTTTTATAAATCCTGACATGGCTTTTATAAAATAGTTCAGATTAAAGAAAATTCAATACGCAACGGGCAGAAAATTATTCCGCAATCCCCGCACCTTTCAGAGCGCTTGGCGCCATAGATATACCAGATTTTCTGGTGTTTGGAGCACCTAATTTATTTATGCGCTGACCATCAACCCAAACATCTATGCCACCCACATTACCAAATGTCGCCTTGAAATTATCACCAAGTGGCATGTAATAAACGTCCCCAGGCAATAAAACACGCGAAAATACAGAATTACCTTTGGCATCATCTATGCGAACCCACGATTCTTTTTCAGCCTGCAAAACAACACGCGATTCTTTGCTGTTTTTAACATCAAACTTTTCACGCACAGGATATCTGAAATCTGGTTCTGTGACAGTTGTAACAACAACTTCTGTTGGTGCTTCTACAGTTTCTATAACTTCTGCTTTCTTGCCACCAAAAACCAAAGCCAAAACAACAGCCACAACAACAATCCCAAAACCCGAAGCGAACCAAATCCAATGCTTTTTGACATATTGACCGGCCGACTTGAACCATTTAACCAAAGTTTCTTTGTTGATTTTTATCTGACGTTTTGGTTTTTCAATAACCTTTTCAGGTTCAGATTCTGTTTCTTCGGGAACAATACCCAATTCGCGTTTCAATTTTGCAATAACTTCATCAGGATTTAACCCCAATTCCACAGCATAACTGCGTGCAAAACCCAATATATATACATTTTCAGGAATGACACGATAATTACCCTCTTCCAAAGCGGTCAAAAACTCTTCACGAATACAAAGCAATTTTGCAATCGTAGCAATCTCACGCTTTCTGCGCCCAGTAGTCCGCGCATTACGCAACATTTCGCCAGCAGTCATTTCCATAGAAGGTTGTAAAATTTCTTGTTTTTCGTCCATGATAAAATCCTTTGATAGACATATGTTATGATAGAATCTGTCCATTGTCAATCTATCGACCAAAAATCTTTTATAATTTTTCGCAGTTCTGATTCATCTGTGATTTGATTTACTTTTATACGAAATTGCGCAGCATTTGGACGACCAGACGAATACCACGCCACATGCTTTCTGAACATAGGAATCGCAACCTTTGCCCCATAATATTCAACCATAAAATCCAAATGCTGTAAAACAACATTACCAATATTTTCAGGTTTATCGCACAAACCACAAATCTGGCCAAAAATCCAAGGTTGCCCAAGCATTCCGCGTCCAATCATCGCACCATCATAGCCCAATTTTTGCACACGTTCTATGTCTTGAATAGATTTTATATCGCCATTGGCAATTATTGGTATTGGCAAGTCTGGTTTGATTGGCAAAACCGATTGTCCCAAATATCCTTGCGCCCTTGTTCGACCATGAATTGTGGCAAACGAAGCGCCAGATTCTGCGGCAACACGTACCAAATCTTGCCAATCTTTGTGCGCTTCATCCCAGCCCAATCGTGTTTTAACAGACACAGGTATTGTCACAGACTTTACACAACTTTCAATTATACGCCCAGCCAGTGCATGATCTTTCATTAAAAAAGCGCCAGCCCCTGCACGTGTTGCAACTTTTGGTACTGGACAGCCCATATTTATATCTATCCATTTTGCACCCGCATCTTGTAAAATCTTGGCAGCCATTCCCATCAATTCAGGTTCAGCACCAAAAATCTGGGCACCAATATTCCCTTCGTCATCATAATTATCAAAATTACGAATACAGTTTTTATGTCCGCCAACCAAAGAATGACAAGATATCATTTCGGTCACCAAAGAAACATCGGGCGCAAACTGACGTATAACCTTTCTGAAAGGCTTGTCTGTTATACCCGCTAATGGTGCAGCAAAAATTTGGTTATTATTTGTAAACATTTGTGATATAATACACGCTATGTGGACAAAAATCAAAAATTTCTTTGACTTTATAAAAAGCGCATGGGTCTGTGGTGCACGTGGCAAATGGGGCATTTTATTTATGCTGGTCGCGATATTTTTCTTTGTCCGACTGTTTTTTGGCGCCCAAAATGTCCAGGGATTTGTTATAAACGCATGGCATTTGAATCGCAGTCGTACAGAATTAGCAGTTGCGCAAAAAAAATTACAACAAATCCAGCACCATATATATTTGCTGCAAAATCCCGAAAACTCATCTGATTATATTGAAGAATTGGGGTTAAAGACATTAAATCTTGGTAACCCCGAATTCAAGGAATTGAAATATTAAATACTTAACTTAATTCAGATAAATTATCATCGCATTAAGATAAAACGCGAACATCAACCAGATTATATAAGGTACAACCAACCAGAAAGAAGCCTGACTGACCCGATAAAACGCACGCGCCATAAATATTGCGGTGATAATCAAAGCCGTCAAAATTATCAACGCGGCTTCTGGTAAATGTGCACCAAAAAACACAAACGACCACAAAAAGTTAAGAACTATATTTATACCAAATGCTGTATAAGCACCCGCTTTGTCGTGCTCGTTTCTTGTGTGTTTGCGCTGCATAACCAAAAACAAAGCAATACCAATCAGGAAATATAGTATCGTCCAAACAACACTGAACACCCAACCATCTGGGGTTAGAAAAGAATTGTTTAATGTGTTATACCACAGATTTTGCCCAGATTGTATTGGTGAAAAAAATAATCCCAATAATCCAGGCAAGAAAGACAAAACCATTGCCAGAACAAATTTCCAAAAAGCCATTTTTTACTCCTTTTGTTTCACAGAAAGTATACCACCCGAAAAAACATAAACCTATTGGAAAGATTTCTTAGGAAAACATCATCGGCGAACACACATAAATACCTTGATTTCTCGTTTTATTGTGCGTATATTTGCATTACAAAAACAATACAAAACGGATAGACCATGGTAAACAAACAAACCAACAGTAAATGTGCGAATGCATTGTTAACCAGACTTTTAAAGGGTAAAAAACTGGAACAATGTTATATTTTAACAAAAACAGATGCCAGTTTTTCAACCGTTGCAATCTATGATAAAGAATCTGATATCCAATTGTTCTGTTTGCGCAAAGCCGTATTTGCTTCGCCTGTATGGTTTGACCCTTATTCTACTGGCGGATATTTGACACAATACGAAAACGAGGTTTTATTTAATGAACTTGAAACAATGTGTAGCAAATTATCAGAAGTAAAAATCACTTTACCAGCATATACTAAATTCATTTTCAAGAATTTTATGCAGAACAGCAAACCAAGATAAAATGTAAATACCCAACATTTATATCTATGAAACAACCAAAAAATGTGATACAATATATCTTGAAAAAATCGTGGCATGCGGTTTATTTCACTTGTCTAAAAACCACCGAATTCTAAAAACGGTGGTTTTTTTATTTGGTTCAAATTTAAATAATCTATCTGTTTGAATCAAAAATAAGAAAACAAAAGAAAAACCCTGAAATTTTCAGGGTTTTGTGTAATGTTTATTTATGTTTTTGGCGTTTTTTTAACCAAGCATCTTTCAGGACATTTTTTCTAGCTTGAAAGTTATTCCCTTGTGCCTGTAGTTTCGCATTTTTTGATTCTAGCTCTACTACTGATTTTTTCAGAGCGGCAATTTTTTGTTCCGCTTCGTTTAATTCTTCTGTGTGTTGTTGTTCAACAACCTTTAACAGCGATTTTGCAATATCTTCGCGACCTTCACTAGTCGCCTCCATCAACGCTGTGTAACCCCTATTATTTTTTATATTAAAATTTGCACCGGCTTTAATAAGTAAATCTACAATGTCTTCGTGGCCATTATAAGCCGCCGTCATCAACGCTGTGGTACCATACTTATTTTGTATATCTAAATTTGCACCGGCTTTAATAAGTAAATCTACGATGTCTTTGTGGCCGTCTTTAGCCGCCCATATCAATGCTGTACGACCATCATTATCTTTTATATCTTTATTTGCACCGGCTTTAATAAGTAAATCTACGATGTCTTTGTGGCCATTATAAGCCGCCCATATCAATGCTGTACGACCATACTTATTNNTATTATCTTTTATGTTTAAATTTGCATCGGCTTTAATAAGTAAATCTACGATGTCTTTGTAGCCATTATAAGCCGCACATATCAATGCTGTACGACCATCATTATCTCTTATATCTAAATTTGCACCGGCTTTAATAAGTAAATCTACAATGTCTTCGCGACCATCATAAGCCGCCCACATCAATGCTGTACGACCATACTTAT
>DBXG01000025.1:10970-18263 GCA_002309215.1 Alphaproteobacteria bacterium UBA1218
TATTATCTTTTATGTTTAAATTTGCACCGGCTTTAATAATATTTAGTCTTTCTGCTGGTGATGCATTACAAAGTGCACCATACAATTCATAAGCATACTTAAAAGAATAAGCTTTCATGTTTTATATCCTTTTTATTGTTATTACACACATAATATAAACCAAAATTACAATTTGTCAAGCTTTGTATTTGATTCAAAAAGGTGTATTCTTTACATTTGAATTGTTATTTATTCACACCGTACTTGCCACGATTGATTGGACGATAAGAAATCGCCTCTGCTAAATCTGCCATTATAATATTGTCATCACCACGCAAATCTGCGATTGTGCGCGCCAAACGTTTAATACGATTATAACCACGCGCAGACAATCCCATTTTTTCGGCTGCTGTATTCAGAAACTCTGTCAATTCGTCGGTTAAAACAACATATTTGTCCATATCTGCACCGTCCAAAAGTGCGTTAACATAACCCTGTCTGGCGATTTGTTTGTTCCGCGCATTTACAACGCGTTCACGAATTTGCGCGCTGGTTTCCACAGATTCATCATCAGTTTTCTTCATTTCCCAAGGATTCACTGCATCTACATCAACATGCAAATCGATTCGGTCTAATAATGGGCCAGAGATTTTATTTTGATATGCCTCTGCACAACGTGGAGCACGCGAACAAGACAAAGCCGCATTTCCCAGATGTCCACAAGGGCATGGGTTCATCGCGGCAATCAACTGAAAATGCGCAGGATATGTAGAATTACGTTTTGCACGCGATATAACTATTTTGCCAGATTCCATTGGCTGACGCAAAATCTCCAATGTTGCACGATTAAATTCAGGCAATTCGTCCAAAAACAAAACACCATTATGTGCCAAAGATATTTCACCAGGTTTTGCATCACTGCCCCCACCCGCCAAAGCAACAGGACTGGCCGTATGATGAACACTACGAAACGGACGATTATATATCAAAGATTGATTATCTAATTTACCAGCAATTGAATAAATTATCGATGTTTCCAGAACTTCATTTGCTGTCATTTCAGGCATAATCGTTGGCAAACGCGACGCCAACATAGTTTTCCCCGACCCCGGAGGTCCCACCATCAACATCGCGTGACCGCCTGCGGCTGCGATTTCCAGCGCACGTTTTGCAGCCTGTTGACCATGTACCTCTGCCAAATCGCCAACTTTTGCATTTGATTCAGAAATCTGCATCATTTGTGGCAATGGCAAAATCTGTGTTCCATGGAAATGATTGATTAAATCCAGAACATGATTTGGCGCCAATATGTTTGTGTGCCCTGCCCAGCGCGCTTCCGACCCCTGAACCGCAGGACAAATTATACCCAAACCGTTATTATTCGCCCAAACGCTGGCAGGCAATATACCGCCAGTCCGAACGACAGCACCGTCCAGGCCAATTTCACCGATAATAACATATTGCGATAATTTATCTTCGGGTAAAACACCCATTGCGCACAAAATTCCACATAAAATGGGCAAATCAAAATGCGAACCTGTTTTTTCTATGTCTGCAGGCGACAAATTCACAGTTAATCGCTTTGACGGCAAAGATATATTCAACGCAGATAAAGCATTACGAATTCTCTCCGCAGATTCTTTGACCGCCCTGTCTGCCAAACCAATGATATTAAATTCAGGCTTTGCAAAACCCGCAGACAGTTGCACTTGGACATCTATCTTGGTAATATCCATACCGTTAAAAATAATTGAATTCAGATTTATCATACGAAACATATTAAAACTTGCACAGATTGTTTTCAAGGTATAAAATACCCATGTCAACAAAGGATGAAAATATGCCCGCAAAGAATCACAATGCCGTTCGCGAATGGTTTAACACTATATTTTATGGCGGTTTAATCGCTATATTATTTCGCAGTTTATTATTGGAACCGTTTAATATACCATCTGGTTCTATGATACCATCATTACATGTGGGCGATCATATTTTCGTGCAAAAGTGGGCTTATGGTTATTCGCGTTATTCGTTTCCTTTTGGTTCTTGGAATATGTGGAACGGACGCTTTTGGGCACCACACGAACCAGAGGTTGGCGACATAATCGTATTTCGCAAACCAAATGCAAATGTCGAATATGTAAAAAGACTGATTGGAAAACCTGGCGATACTATCCAGATGAAGAAAGGTCGTCTGTATATAAACGATAAAATGGTTGAACGCAAAAACCCACAACCTTATATAGTTGCAAATCTGCCAAAATCTATGCGTGGTGTTGGCTATTACAAAGATAATATGTCAATCAAGGGTAATAAAATTTGGCTAGATAACCAACCTGCACCATTTAATTATACGATTGAATATAAATCCGATTCTTTGTGCAAAGCAAACCCATACGAATGCGGTGTTTATAATGCAACTGAATATACAGAAGTTTTACCCAACGGTGTTGAACACAACATTATTGAAACCGCAGATAACGGGCCATTGGATGACACAGAAGTATTCACTGTGCCTGAAAAACATTATTTCTTTATGGGCGACAATCGTGATAACAGCGCAGACAGTCGCACAACTGCTGTATCATACGTGCCACGCGATAATGTGTTGGGTAATGTTTGGTTTATCTGGTATTCACATAACTATTATGCACCAATGATAGCCTTTTGGAATTGGGGCAATAAAATGCGTTGGGACAGATTTGGAAACGGAAAGAAAAAATAATGAACCTGAATTATAATTTTAACGATAAAAAATTACTGGAACTTGCTTTGACACAAAGCGGTGTTGATTCGAAACACAACAACGAACGTCTGGAATTTATCGGCGACAGGGTTTTGGGTTTGTCTGTTGCTGCCCTGCTGTATGACATGTATCCAAATGAAGCCGAAGGTGGCCTGGCACGTCGTCACGCATTGCTTGTTTCCACAGAAACACTTGCACGTGTTGCCACGACTATTGGACTTGAAAAACACGTTCGCCATGGCCATATGACCAGCGGAAAAATAAATCACATTTTGGCAAATGCTATGGAAGCAGTTCTGGGCGCAATATTTCTTGATTCTGGGTTTGAATCTGCACGCAAAGTCATCGTTGATTTATGGACAGATTTGGCTGCTGCAGAAATTGTTGCACCAAAAGATGCAAAAACAGCATTACAAGAACTTGTCCAAAAAGCAAATTCTGGTGCTTTACCAACATACGTTTATCAGGAACCCACAGGCGCATCACACAACCCTGAATTTACAGCAATCGTAAGCGCATTGGGTAAATCCGCCACCGGCAAAGGCCCATCAAAAAAAGCCGCAAGTTTAGATGCTGCATCAAACCTGTTAAAAATTCTTGCAATTTGATGGTTTGACGGCTACAATCGCAACAACAAAACACAAAGGAAAAAACATGTTTTCAATATTATTAGTTTTATTAGTTATCGTCGCAGTTTTAATGACCTGCTTAATCTTGTTACAAAAATCCGAAGGTTCTGGTATGTCTGGTTCAAATGCCGCATCTATGTTTGGTGGTGTGCTAACTGGATCTGCTGCGGGCAATTTTTTAACAAAAATGACTGCATGGTTGGCAACAATATTTTTTATCCTGTGCGCATTGTTGTCTTTGGTTGTTGCAAAAACAAATGTTTCCAAACAGCATCAATCTGAATTACGTCAAGAATTGATAGCTAATACAGAACAAAAGGCAGAAGAAGCTCCTGCACAATCTACGCCAATTGAACCGGTAAAAACAGACACACCGGCTGAACAACCTGAACCAGTAAAACAATAAAGTTTATATTCTTATTCTTTTGATTCTAAAAAACCGCCTATATGGGCGGTTCGTTATATTTTTATATATAAACAATTTTTTACTTGTATTGTATAATTTTTTTTTCTAGGATTACTTCGTCAGGTAAAATTCATATAAAGTAACAAGAGATGACACACCCGCACAATCTGTAATGATTGAGCCAGATAAAGTTGAAAAGAAGATTGAATAAAAAACGATAAAAAATCCCCTGCCGCTGCTCCTTGGACTCGGGGATTTTTTTATTTTATTCAACGTCAAATTTATGATACAATATACAGGGTATAATAACACCGATAAAAATGAAAAAAAGTCGATTATATTTGTTGTTATCTTTATGTTTGCCATGCTCGTCTTCAACATTTGCTGGCGTTTTCAATCAACCCACACAAGAGTTTTCATTGTCATACGAAGACTATCGTGCAACCAAAGCATCTGTTATTGATGCAATAAACAAAAACTCTATCGCTGATGATGGCTCTTTGTATGATCGTTGTCGCGATAATGGATTATATAGAAACTTATATACATGGGACAGACGCTGTTATTTAACAGAGGAACAAACAAGCAGAGCGCCCTATAATGCAATTGTTGCATTGATAGAGCCCAAAGATGGTTTCATTTATTGTACTGGCACAATAGTTAAAAACCCAAATGATGGAAAATTATATGTATATACTGCGGCACATTGCACCAAAAGAACAGATACTAATCCTATACGTGTAAAAATGCAAAACGGCAACGAAATGGATTGCGAACCTGCATACGTTGGATTGGGATCAGCGCGAAACGATGTCGCTATATACAAAATTCCAAAAGAACATGAAAATGATGTTCCTTTTGTGACTACTGACAGTATGTATTCTGGTTATGTCGAAATTATCGGTTATGGTAGCTTACCTATTATGAGCAACAATCAAATAAAAGCATTCCATCAAGCCCATGCAGACAAACTACAAGAATTAGATGTTGACCAAAACGACTTTTACAATTTTTCCATCCGGGGAGAACTTTACCAAACATTACCTGAAGATTCTCATTTAAAAGGTTCTTTTCACTGCTATCTTACCCAAGGTCCAGAACCTTTTGATAAGGAACGCTATTGTCAAGCATGGCATGGTAATTCTGGTGGCCCGATTTTTGATGAAAATGGCAAATTGGTCGCAATACTTACTGGTGGTTATGAAAACCTTACCGAAAACAAATATGCGGTAATCCCTCTTTCCCAGGAAATAGTATCTGATGCAGAAGACGAATTTATGCTCATCACTTCTAGATCAAAACTACGTAATGAAGCGGGCGATTGCTTCACAATAGATCAAAAGGGTAAGCCTGTTGAAGCAGATGATAACAAATGTCAAGATATTCCACTAAGCAGCTGGAACGTAGTACTTGGCAAAAGCGAATACAGCGGCATTTCCAAATGTAGCGCATCGGAAGAAAAAGACCGTTTTAATATCAATCCTTTTAATCATGACAATATAGACTGGAACTCACTCCCAAACGGTTATGAAGATTATGTTTATTCAAACTGTTGGTGTAAAACAAATGGTGTTAATTCCAATTGGAAAACGGCTTTCGTTATATCATCTAATAATGATAGATGCATACATAACTGTACACAAGCATGCCTTGCAGATTTTCTTACAGAAGCAAAATCATTAGATAAAACCGAACAACACGACACATCAAAAAACACCGATTCAGACAACAACAATGACGCCACTATGATAGCGCACACCCCATCATATTGCGTAGTCACGCAAGGAACATATACCGACTATAAAGAAAGCATCAACACCAAATGCAAAGACTTGCCTGTTGACAGTTGGGAAGTGACATACACAGATAATACTAAATACACTGGAATCTCTAAATGCACAACCAGTGCAACTACTTTTAACGACAAAAATATTGATTCCATGCCAAACGGAAATAATTGTTGGTGCAAACTTGACGGAACAAATACAAAATGGGAAAAAACAGGATGGATTCACAACCGTAAAAACTTTGATACATCCGCCTATGATAACTGTGACAACGTATGTGCGTCCGAATGTGCAAAAAACTTTATGAAAAGTACGAAATAAAAAACGTTGCAATCCGCAACGTTTTTTTTATCAAATATTTTTTTATTTCTTTTTTACGGATTTCCTTGCACCAGATTTAGTCGCAGGCACTTTCTTGTATTCTGCATACAATGCGGATGCACAAATGTAAATCACCAATGCAGATACAACTGTGAACAAACCGGCAATCAAATCACCAGCAAAATAAAAGAAACAAACCAAAGCAACAATCAAAACGACTGTGTATGCGATATTGTTTTTCAACACTTTACCTAATTTTTCAAGAAAATTCATTTTTTCCCCCTTTGTTATAGGCGTGGATTAATTATAACACAAAAATTACAAAAAACAAAGCACCATTTTTTCAATGGTGCTTTATACGTTTTTCAACACACAACATATTTATTATAAAATCACCTGACCCATAACACGCGCATTGCTTGGTATTGGACCAAATGAAGAATAACGATTTACATAAATATTACCTTGGACAGTAAACTTACCACAGAAACTTAATTTATCTACATTGCGAATAAACAAATTTCCACGAATCTTTGCATCACAAGGCAGAGTATATTTACGCATATTTTGGATAAACAAATTACCATCAATTTTTACACCATTTGATAAAACTGGTGCAGATGGATACATATCAACAATAACATCGCCCATCAATCTTTGCTTTGGCAAATCTTTCGCTGGCAAAGAAATTTCCTTTACAACCATAGGTTTTTTAACACCAACTGTTTTAATTTGTGGTTTGATGCCTGTTTCAGTACTTACTTTCAATGGCAAAGCAGTATTTATTTTGTACTTACGTTTAACAACTTTGCGATTATCTGGTATCGCTGAATTTGCTTTGGCAACAACAACATTTTTATTTGCTTTTGCAACCATATCCACAGAATTATTATCATATCTGGTGAAATTGTGAATCAGACCTGTAAATAAAACAATTATAGCAACCAACAAGGTCAAGTTCACCATACCAACAATATCAATACTCTTTACCCAATTCCAAATGGCTTTACAGATACGGCAAATAAAACGCCATGCTTTTTTACACAATTCCCAAGGGAACGAAACAATACGTTTCAACCATTGTTTAATATTGCGCTTGCGCGTATTACGTGCTGCCGTTTTCATTTTTTGTACTTTGTTCATATCAAATCCTTTTGTTATGTTTGCATATAATATAGACTATTTATAACATTTGTCAAGGCTCAAGTGTAAATAATGTATTTTTTTGATAATCTTGTTTTTTTTACAACAAACACTTGACTAATTATATTTTTTGTATTATGTTGGCCTTAACAAACAACAAAAAGGATAAAAAATGGTATGGACAATTAAAGAAGGTAATTTATTGACTGCTATTAAAAAAGGCTCAATATCAAAAATAAACCAAGCCATCCAGGATGGTGCCGATGTAAACGCAACAAACGA
>DBXG01000033.1 GCA_002309215.1 Alphaproteobacteria bacterium UBA1218
ATCGCAAATATGCGGGCTGGCAATCTAGATACTGCAAAAACAGGCACCCAGACATTGATTAAACGCCACCCAAAATCACCCTATTTCTATGAATTGTTGGGGGACATAGAATATCAATATGGGCACTATGATGACAGTATTGACGCGTATGAACAAAGCCTGAAACTATCAGATAATGCGCCACAAATTGAAACTGCTTTGGCATTGGTATTGTCTGAACGTAATAAACCTGGGGATACAGACCGCGCAGGCGAACTTTGCAGACGTGTTATATTAAATGAACCATCACCTTTGGCTTATTGGATTTTGGCACGCGTATCAAATGGCGCAACGGCGGACTGGGCAATGGCAGAGTTTTATAAAATGAACGGTGATGATAAAAACGCAAAAAAATATGCTAAAACCGCACAAAAGAAAGCAAAAAAAGATTCCCCCGAATATATCAAATCTGGTGATATATTGAAAAAATAAAAACTTGAAAATGTATGGGAATTATATCATAATGGTCATCGGGTAAAAACCTAAAAGGAGAAAACATGAAAAAAGTATTATTAGCATTGTTTGCTGTTTTGACATTGGCTGCTTGCACAGGTTCTTATAAATCTGGCAACTGCGAATATGACTTCTTGTTGCACAAAGACATTTCTATTTCTAAATGGATTGGCAGCTGTGGCAGATAATTATATAACAGTTAAAAAGCACCCACGATTGTGGGTGTTTTTTATTTATGTTTTTCTTCTTGCAAAAATCCACCAGATTGCATTTGCCATAATTGGTAATATTTACCCTTTTTACGCAATAATTGCTGGTGCGTTCCTTGCTCTACTATAATACCTTTGTCCAGCACTATGATTCTGTCCATATTACGTAATGTTGATAATCTGTGCGCGATTGCTATCGTCGTTCTGCCCTTTGACAATTTCTCAAACGATTCCTGAATTGCAACTTCGGTTTCACTGTCCAGCGCAGACGTTGCTTCGTCCAGTACCAATATTGGTGCGTCTTTCAAGAATGCACGCGCTATGGCTATACGTTGTCTTTGTCCGCCTGACAATTTGATACCTTTATCGCCAACCAAAGAATTGTATTTCTTTTCCGTTGCCATAATAAAGTCATCAGCAGATGCACTTTTTGCAGCTTTACGAATTTCAGCCTTGGTTGCACCAAATTTACCGTACCCAATATTTTCACCGATTGTTCGATTAAACATAGACGGATCTTGGGGTATAAATGCAATTTGTGAACGCAAAGAATCTTGTGTAATATCGCTTATATCTTGCCCATCAATTAAAATCTGACCACGTTTTGGTTCATAAAACCGCATCAGCAAATTGACCAATGTTGTTTTACCAGCACCGCTGGAACCAACAATACCAACACGTTCGCCAGGTTTGATACGCAACATTAAATCTGTCAGCACAGGGCGATTACGATACCCAAATGCAATATGCTTGAATTCTATCATGCCATTCTTGACCACTAAATCTGGTGCATTTGGTTTATCAGTGATTGCAATCGGCATAACTAAATCTTTATATGCTTTTTTTGCTTTACCAGTAAATTCTATCATATCAGGCAATAACTTTATTATTTGGTTTATAGCATCCATAACAAAATAATATACCGAGAGAGTATACACTACATCTGCTATTTGCAACTGCCCACGTTGGTATAAAATCACACACAATGCAATAGTACAACCGTATAAAACGCCCCATAAATACATTGGCAAAGCCCAAAACAATCTTTGTGCATAGCGCAACCCCATAGTTAAATTAACAAATTTTGAGCGATGTTCTACTAAAGATTCTTCTTCTTTCTTAGCACCAGCAAAATATTTGACAATGGAATAATTAGAAAAACTGTCTACCAATTTGCCGTTCAATGTGCTCCCCGCACCAGAAGCATCCTCACTCGACTTCTTCACCAATTTTTTAAAACGCCACGCGTATAACCCACGCGAAATAATTGCAAAAACAAATAGCAAGGCAACATATTTATTCAATCCTATTAACATTCCACCGTTTACCAATATAATCATACAGGTTCCAACAACATGGAACAACATATAAAAAACGCTGAAACCATCCGCAACATAACTAATTTGACTGTTTATGGAACCTGCCATTTTACTGGTCCAAAAGGACATAGACTGTTTATGAACATAATTGGTTAATGTTTCTGATATACGCTGTTTAATTTTGGGTTCACTGTGCGACCATAATGTATTTTCAACCAACCACGTAGAAGATGCCATAATTTGAACCATAACTGCCAACAAAATCGTAGGTAATGCATACTTTAACAAATTCACAGATACCGATGGTGCGTTTTCAAATATCTGAATAACCAAACGTTCCATATATGGCATGAAAACGTCACACAAATAATTAACCATCAACATAAACACCCATATACTTAATATCTTTCTGAATCCCCGCACTGCATATTCACAATAAAAACTCCACAGTGGCGAAGGCAATGTCATCGTATCGGCTGATTTTTTAGTTCTTAAACGCATTTTCAATCCTTTTTTATCAAGGTTAAACAAAACAACCCGTCAATCAGACAGATTGTCGGTTAAATTGTTTCCAAAAACTAAACGCAAACATACATATTGGAAAAGATTCCCAAATGGTTGATAGCGGATATTGTACATCATAGGAAAAAATTTATCCAGTTTTTTCTGATTGATATACATGTGCATTGTTGTTATAATTGCTGTGTTGTGGGGGATAACAATGAAAATATCTGAAAAAATTAAGTCTAAATCAGTTTTATTTGGTATCGTGTTGGCGTTCGGTGTGGCGCTGGGCGGGTTCTTTATTGGCGATGGAATATATGAATCATTAAATCGCAGGACAGTGACGGTAAAGGGTTTGGCAGAAATGGATGTTGTGGCTGATACTGCCGTTTGGAATATAAAATTCAATCGTGTTGGTCGTGATTTGGCACGTGTTCAATCGGATATTGATAACGACATTAAAAAGACGCGTGCTTTTTTAATAGAAAACGGGTTCAAGGATTCTGAACTGCAAAACCTGCGTGTTCAGGTGCGTGATAAATTTGCAGGCTATTCTGATGCACAACGTCAGGGCGAAGAACAAAATGACAGATATGTTGTTGAAACGGGTGTAATGGTTCGTTCGACATCTGTTGATTTGGTTGATTCGGCATCACGCAAAATGGGCGACCTGGTCCGACAAGGTGTCACAGTGACAGAAGATTATGCTGGTCCGATTTATTTGTTCAATGGTCTGAATGATATCAAAATAAAGATGATAGAGGCTGCAACCAAAAACGCAACTGCTGCGGGTGAGCAATTTGCCAAAGATGCAGATGCTAAATTGGGAAAAATTCAGTCTGCTAACCAGGGTGTATTCAGCATTTCTGCACGCGATCAAACTGATGCATGGTCTGATAATGAAAAGCAGGCAATAAATAAACGTGTTCGTGTGGTATCAACAATAACGTTTTATTTACGCTAGTCATACCGCCCAAACGGGCGGTGTTTTTTTGTTGATTTTACGTGACAAATCGATTTTTTAGTTTATAGTGTGCGTAAAAGAGGTGTAAAAAATGACAAACAATGAAATTATAACAGAAGAATATATTGACCAAATTCTGAAAAACAAAGTTATCACCGCAAAAGATATTTATGCGATTAACAATACAAAAACAAATCGCCAAAGATACATTAACAAAATTTGTCTTGCTTTTGCTGATAATGATATGCGGTTGGATTCTTTGGATTCATGGGAAGCATTCTGCAACGTGATATATAAAAAGTCTAGTTTTAGTGAAAGCATCAAGTATAACGCATATTCTAATGCTTATAACAAACAACTAGAAATGTTACGTGGTACGCGCAAACAAGCGAACAATAACGGCAGATAAAATATGTTTTTGTCTGTGGCTCAGACACAAAAGAGGATAAAATGATAAACAAAAAACTTATAACCAGGGATGATATTTTGGCGACTGTAAGTATCCAAGACACTTCTGAGAGACAGCATCGCATTAACGATATTGTCATCGCTTTTGCAAATAAGACTGTGCAATTTGAATCCTCTGACAGTTGGAGTGAGTATTACGAATTGATACACACAAAAACTAATTTAAGCCACGAATTAAAGAAAAAAGCCTTTTTCAATGCTTATGACAGTCAGATGCGCAATAACGGTAGATAGTGGCAAAAACATATCTTATAATGCACCGCCGAAAATGGCGGTGTTTTTTTATTAAACGCTTGCACAAAATTTGTGGATTTTCTATAATCCATGTATGGCAAAAATTGCAGACCTGTTTATTCGTTCTGAACATGCAGATTTAATGAAGAAATTAAATGCATGGGATATTGCGTATCACCAAAATGATGCGCCCGTTGTTGACGATGCGACATATGATGAAGCAAAAAATCGTATTCTGGAAATTGAATCAGAATACCCTGAATTGGCGCTTAACGGCTATTCCACACATGTCGGCGCGGCAGTTTCTGATAAATTCCAATCGTATCCGCATACTATACCAATGTTGTCGATATCTGATGTGTTTAGTGAATCTGAGTTTTCAGATTGGTATAACAAGTTATCTGACAAGCATGTTTTTATTGAATTAAAGGTTGATGGTCTGTCTTTTTCTGCACGTTATGAAAATGGAATCTTGGTTCGCGGGCTTACACGTGGCAGCGGTATTATGGGCGAAGATATTACTGCAAATTTGCGTACTATACCCGACATCCCCAAAAAATTATCTGGCGATTTTCCAGAGATATTAGATGTTCGGGGCGAAGTTTATATGTCGCGCGCAGATTTTATCGCGTTAAATGAAACATCAGACAAAAAATTTGCAAATCCGCGTAATGCGGCGGCTGGTTCTTTGCGTCAACTGAATCCTGCAATTACAGCGTCAAGAAAATTGAGCGCGTTTGGTTATACCTATGGCGAAGTATCATCAAAAAATTGGGACACCCAGTCTGAATATTTTACAAAGTTAGAATCTTGGGGATTCAAGACTACTGCAAAATGGGCAAAACTTGCAGATTCTGTTTCTGGGGTTCAAGATTGGTATAATGAAATAATGTTGCATCGGGACGAGATACCGTTTGATATCGACGGCCTGGTTATCAAGGTGAATTCCATAGCCATCCAGAAAAAAATGGGTGCACGCGCGAACAGTCCGCGTTGGGAAATTGCTTATAAATTCCCTGCGGCACGTGGTATAACGAAATTAAACGCCATTACTGTTCAGGTTGGACGGACTGGGGTTTTAACACCTGTGGCAGAATTAGAACCTATAAATATTGGCGGGGTTCTGGTTTCACGCGCAACATTACATAATGCAGATGAAATTGCACGTTTACGCGTTCGTGTTGGCGACAAAGTCATTGTTCAACGTGCTGGCGATGTTATTCCGCAAATTGTTGGTATTGCAGAAAGTTCTGAAAACTCTGTACCGTTTGTATTTCCAAATGTGTGTCCGGTGTGTGGTGGCGCTGTGGTTCAGGAATCTGGTGCTGTTGCACGTCGATGTGTAAACTCTTTGGCGTGTCCTGCACAAATACGTGGCGAATTAGAACATTTTGTATCACGACATGCTTTTGATATCGAAGGGTTGGGCGAAAAACAAATTGAATTATTTACCCGTTTGGGTTGGGTGTCTCAGGCTGCAGATATATTTACTTTGATTGAAAGGCATGGTGACGAAATGCGTTCATTGGACGGATTCGGCGATAAATCTGTGAACAAGTTATCTGAATCGATTGAGCGCGCACGTAATGTAGATTTGAATCGTTTAATTTATGCGATTGGCGTGCCTGATGTTGGTGAAGTGACCGCTAAAATCTTGGCACGTGAATTTGGTTCTTTGGACAAGTTGCGCAATGCATCTTTGGAACGTCTAACAGAAATTGACGGTATCGGTGATACTATGGCACGTGAAATTGTTTCGTTCTTTGCAGATTATCATTCTATGTCTGCATTGGATAATTTATTGAAACAAATAACTGTAAAAAATCCAGAATCTGTCGTTATTGAAAATAATTTATTAAACGGCAAACGTGTTGTTTTGACGGGAACACTTACAAAATATACGCGTGATGAAGCCAAAGCAATTCTGGAACGTTATGGCGCAAAACCTCAATCCAGTGTTTCCGCAAAAACAGATATTGTTATTGCAGGTGCTTCTGCAGGTTCTAAATTGGCAGATGCTGAAAAGTTGGGAATAACAATTTGGTCTGAATCAGATCTGGAAAACGCAATTAAATAATCGTGGGGGCGGTTATGCAACAACATACTATTCGCAAAGAAAGGTCAGAAAACAAAAAACGTTCATTCAAATCGCGATTTCTTGCATTTTTCTTTAATTTTGGTTTGGTAGTGGTTGCAGCAGTTGGGTTGTATGTTTTATTCGTGTTTTTACAAATGCCTTCTTTGGATTCTGTACTGCACGAAACACGCGAACCTGCAATTGTTTTTCTGGATAAAAATGGCGCAGAAATCCGATCTAGCGGACGTATTATGGGAACCCCTGTTTCTGTTAAAACTTTGCCACCACATGTGTATCAAGCAATTTTGGCAATCGAAGATAAGAATTTCTATAAACATGGTGCGCTGTCATATCGTGGAACTTTTCGTGCTTTGTTTGTAAACTTGTTTCATGGTCGGTTTGCCGCGGGCGGTTCAACGATAACCCAACAAACTGCAAAAAACATATTTTTATCACGTGATAAAAAAGTATCCAGAAAGGTTCAAGAATTGATTTTGTCTTATTGGCTGGAAAACAAATTTGATAAAAATCAGATTTTGGATTTGTATATGAATCGAATTTCATTGGTTGGTGGCTTGCGTGGTATTGATGCAGCATCAAGTTTGTTATTTGGACATGGCGCAAATAAAATGACTGTGGCAGAAAGCGCACAAATTGCGGCAATGTTAAAGGCACCAACGACTTACAGCCCATTAAAAAATCCTGAACGCAATATTAAACGCGCACGTGTTGTTTTGACTGAAATGGTAAAGCAAGGTTATATACCGTTGGAAACTGCGCAACGTGCAGCCCAAGAATTGAAAGCAACAACTGTAAAACAAGATAAAAATATATATCGTTATTGGACTGACTTTGTTATGGATGAAATAGAATCCAGAGTTGGAAATATAAAGCAAGATTTATATGTATATACCACCATGGATACAAAATTACAGGCTCAGGTTGCCGCAACTTTGTCTGCAAATATTGGTGAATATCAAGGTGCAATTATCGCAATTGCGCGTGACGGTGCAATACAATCTATGGTGGGTGGTGATGATTACCAGGTCAGTCAGTTTAATCGTGTTTTGGCGTTAAGACAGCCGGGTTCTTCGTTCAAGCCTGTGGTGTATCTGGTCGCATTAGAAAACGGCATGACGCCAGACTCTTATGTCAATGATTCACAATTTGCAATTGGCGACTATAACCCAAAGAATTATGATGATAAATACTATGGCGATATAACTTTGGCAACCGCTTTTGCAAAAAGCGTTAATTCTGTCCCGTTAAAATTGACCAAGCAATATGGCATAGATTCAGTATTAAATATGGCTTCACGATTGGGGGTGGGACATAAGTTAAAGCGCGAATATTCAACTGTGTTAGGCGCTTCGGAAATGAGTTTGTTGGATTTAACCACAATATATTCTGTGATTTGGAATGACGGTCAATCTGTGCATCCTTATTCAATTACAAAAATCAAAGACGCGAATGGAAATATTGTTTATGAACGAAATCCGTCTGATGAAATCCAGATTTTGTCTGAAACCACAGTCGAATACATGAAGCAGTTGTTATACGATGTTGTTGTCAACGGAACAGGCAAACGCGCATATGCCCCCAATGTATTCGGTGGCAAAACAGGAACCAGCAATAACAATCGTGATGCTTGGTTTGTTGGTGCTACGCCAGATTATGTAATGGGAATATGGGTCGGCAAAGACGATTTTACACCAATGTCATCAAAGATAACTGGTGGAACATTACCAGCCACAATTTTCCATAATATCGTGAAATAACAGTATAAAAACGCACGATATGATTTACCGAATAGTTAGTTATTCGCTTGCAAAACTTTTGCATATTCTGTATCATTCCAAAATGAAAGGAGTCAAAAATGAAAACAACCATCATAATCGCAATCGTAGCAATTTTAGGAATATTCGGATATTTTCTTATACCATGCAAC
>DBXG01000019.1 GCA_002309215.1 Alphaproteobacteria bacterium UBA1218
TCTGCGTAATTGAATAGCCAATTATTTTATCATTTATCTCTGCTACTATAATTGAGTCCAGCATTTTTTTAATATTGGTTTGCTTGATATTTACTGTATTGTTTTTAATTTTATTAGTAAGTTTGACATTGTTTTCTGATATTACCTCTGGACACATATAGTCGACATCGTTATGCAAAACGCATTCTAAATCAATTTTAGCCAGAATATTTACATCATCTTTTGGATTTAATTTACGACAAATAAGCCCTGACATAACCATATAAAACTTCCCTATTTTTTCATATATGCAACTGGGTCATACGCTTTGGTTCCTTTGCGTATTTCGAAATGTAATTGTGGTTTATCAACTTTGCCTGTCATACCTATTTTACCAATGCTTTGTCCCACTGAAACCGTATTGCCACGTCTAACAGCCATAGAATCCATATGTGCATACACCGTCATCCAACCATCACTATGTTGAATAATAACCAAATTGCCCATACCCTTGACTTCATTTCCTGCATACGCAACAACGCCGTTTTCTGCCGCCTTGACATCAGTCCCCTGGGTTGCAGATATATTTATACCATCATTAAACAAGCCATTATTCTTTGCACCATATCCAGACAAAATCTTACCACGTACAGGCCAAGAAAACTTTGCATTAGAACGAGCAGATATTTTTGGCAACTGCTTTGATGGATCTGACGAAATCTTGGTTTTTTGTTGATTTTCTGAACTTATAGTTTTTGTATTCTCAACAGTTTTAGTCGTTGAATTTTTTGCAATTTCCGCCTGTTTAGGCTGCACTTTTTGTATTTGTTTTATTTCACTAACTGAACGTGTCTGAACGGCATCCAATTTTGGCACTTTGATTTTTTGCCCCACAGATAAAGCAAATGGCGCAGATAATTTATTCATCACCGCCAAATCGTTCACTGGTATCTGATATTTACGCGAAATCGAATATAATGTATCACCTTTTGCAACTGTGATTTCTTGCAAGCCAACCTTGGTCGTATTATTTGGTTTTACCGATTCGGTTTGTTTAACAGTTTTTATTTCTGCTACTTTTTCTTCTGTGATAACATTTGGAACTTTTGTTTCTGGCTTGGTATGCAACTTTTGTCCTATTGACAATGTATACGGCGATTTCAAATTGTTTATTTTTGCAAATTCTTCAACACTTAAATTGTTTTTACGCGCCAAAGAATACACAGTATCGCCTTTTGCCACAATAATTATATCATCCGATGTTGGCGTTTTTTTAGATTCAGACTGTTCTTCAACCCCAGAAAATCCGCCGTATACAGGAACAACAATATAATCATCTTTGGCTTCTGATTGTTTATCTTGTGGAATTGGTGTCATATTTGGTTCTGATTCTGGAACCAAAACATAATCATCAACACTTGCATACATAACATAATCATCAACCTTTGATGAACCATACAAATCAGGCGATGCATAAACGCCATAATCAGTTACTGCAGAATTATATATTTCGGGTTGGGTTTCAGGATCTGCTAACAATGCAGGAAATCTATCTTCGATAAACATTCCAATACTGTCTGGAATAGAATATATCTTGGGTTGCAAATCGCAACCTGCCAAGATAGACAAACACAAAAAAACGCGTTTCAGTTTAATCATAAACTGAATTATATCATAAAATCAGCATAAATAAAAATATTAAGAATCTTTATTCATAAATAATAAACTGATTTCAAACAACAACCACATTGGAACTGCCAACAAAATCTGGGACACAATATCTGGTGGCGTTAAAACAGCCGCCATAACAAAAATACAAATAATTACATATTTACGACATTTAATCGCGGTCTGTTTTTGTAATATTCCAACCTTGTTCAGAACAACTAATACCAAAGGCAATTGAAAAGCCAAGCCAAACACCTTTAATAAATCTATTGCAAAGCTCAAATAACTTTTAACGGCAGGCAACAAGACTGTTGGTACATTTGTTGTTTTACTGATTTCCAGAAAGAATGTGAATACAAATGGGAACAAAACATAAAATGCAAATGCAGCGCCACAAACGAACAATATTGGTGACAATAAAAATATTGGCAATAACAACTGCTTTTCATTTTTATGTAGCCCAGGCGCAACATATGCCCATATATGCCACATTAACACAGGTATTGTTATAATCAACGCAACCAAGGTAGCCAAAGAAAAACGTATCATCAAACCATCAGATAATCGTGTATAAATCAATGTCGCATCATTCCATATATTCATCAGCGGTTTTATCAGAAATAACTCTGTATACGGTGCAAGCAGCCAACCTAAACCAAAAGAAAAAACAAAAACTAATGCAGTCCATAATATTCTGCGCCGTAATTCAGCAAAATGTTGCATCAACGTCATTTTCATTTTTTATGAATCTTTTTTGTTTTAACGTTTTTTTTCTTTTTCAGTGGCTTTACAGCAGAAAACATATCGTTTGTCGCATTTTCAATTAAATCATCTATGGGTTTTTCTAAATCTATGCGTTGTTGAATTTGTTCAGAAACATCTGTTATTTTCCAAACTAAATCCCGAATCCACTTGAAAACACGTCCAAAGAAACGTGCTACATTTGGCCAGTCTTTCACAGGCACAACACAGATTGCGACTAAAATAATCACTAAAAATTCAGTCCAACTGATTCCAAACATATCTTTATATTTTAATCATAAAAATCATCACCACCATTTGTGCTGACTGTTTTATGACGTGCTAACTGAAAATAATTTTTACCAAAATCTGATTTAGCTTTCAGATTACTGAATATAACATCAGTCTGATTTCCTGTTGCATCAACTACAGACCAAGAATGTAATTTAATCGGTGACTTATTAAACACAACAGACATATAACCCAAACCTTCCTGGTCCCGCAAATTCATCTTTAACGTAAATGTATTTTTATCGCTTGATGTTTCAGATACATTGATATCCGAATTTTGCAAATCAATTTTCTTGCGCACCAAAATCCCAGCCGGCGTACTGGTCAATGGAACGGTGGTTATTTGATCCAACGATTTATCATAAAAGTACAAATCCTTACCGTCTGCAATCAGTTGAATTGGTGCATTTTTATAATCCAACCTTACACGTCCAGGACGCAACATAGAAAACAAGCCCTGCTCTGCCTTGCCGTTTGCACTTTGTGTAAAATTACCTTGCAAGCCACCAATAGAATTCAAGTATTTTTCTGCATTTTGCACCAACTCCTTGTCCACAGCCGCATAGCCAGAAAAACAAATAAAAACACCAAACAATATTGCAAACACTTTTTTCATTCTACATCCCCTTGAACGCATTTATGACTTTCGTTTTAACAGTTTCAAAACTGTCATACACCACAGCACCAGCTGCACACATATGACCGCCACCCCCCAAAGATTCTGCTATTTGATTTATTGGGGTATGCCTACTGCGTATAGAAACCCCAATTTGGTTTTCTTTTTGTTCTTTCAACAAAACAACAAACTCCACACCATGAATTTGCCCTAACAGTCCCAATACCAATTCACCACGACCATCGAGTCTTTTATAATCCGGCTGTCTTATTGCTGCAATTGCTAAACGCCCATGCATAAAAAACTCTGCCTTGGCAACTGTTTCCGATTCAACCAACACAGTCTTTCTGCTTTTGTTATTCAACAAATTGACAAGATGCAGCATATCTGCGCCCTTATCAACCAATTCTGCAGCATCTCTCAAAACCATACCACTGCGTACAAACTTGAAATTACCAGTATCTGTAATGATTCCTAAAGTGATAAGATCTATGACATCTTGGTCAATATCAAATTTTGCCGTCTTTGCAACATCATATATAACCTGTGTTGCTGCTGCCTTGTCAGTATCATCAAAGCACAAATCACCGACAACTTCTTCATTAAAATGATGATCGAATTCTATGACAAAATCTGCATCATTAACAAAACGTTCCGCCCCCCCCAAGTGCATACGTGTCCCATAATCAACCAATATATACAAATCGTATTTTGCGTCTTCTGGTAAATGCATATGAAAACAAGCTTGATCTCGCAAAGGAACCCTGTCTAATTCTTTTGGTATATTACCATCATAAATAACCGTAGCCGTTTTATTGAAATTCAATTCTATGATTTTCATCAAAGCCAGCGCAGAACACAAAGAATCACCATCTGGATTTTTATGTCCAGATATAGCAATAGATTTTGCGTTTTTAATCTTGTCTATCAAAAGTTTTATTTTCTCATTCATACTGTCATATCTTCCAAAGTAAACTGCGCACTTACACGACCGTTATATTCGTTTTCTTTCAGTTTGCCTAACATTACTATTTTAGTGTTTGTATTCGCTTCGTCCAGCAAAAAATCGCCCACAGGGGTCCCAACTAAATTAAACCCAACAAAAGCCAATTGGTTACCATTACTGGTCTTTACAACCCCACGCAAATGTGCCCCTTTGCCCATAACAGTAGCATATTTCAGAACAGCACCATGTAAAACCAATGTTGGTTCTGGGTTACATTGCCCAAATGGCGCCAAGTCAGACAATTTTTCAACCAATTGCATATTTGCACCACTGGCATCCAATTCTGCATCAACATACACTTCTGGCACCGGACACACACCATTTAACTGCTTTTGTACAGCCTGCTCCAAGAAAGAACAAAAATCTTGTTCATTGTCAACATTCAATGTAAAACCTGCCGCTGCAGCATGACCACCACCTTCGGATAAAATGCCAGCAGCCAGCGCATCATGAATAATTTTACCCAAATCAACTTCTGGGATTGATCGACCAGACCCATTTATAACCCCGTCACAACGCGTAGCAACACAAGTCGGTAAATTGTATTTATCTTTCAGGCGCCCCGCGATAATCCCCATAACACCGCCATGCCAATTATCACCACAAACAAATAAACTGCACTTGCCGTCTTTACAGCAATAATCTGCTTTTTCAGCAGCATCAACCATTATTGCATTTTGGATATCAATTCTTTCCTGGTTCATTTTATGTAGTTTATTTGCCAAATCGTTTGCAATCAACGGATTATCTGTCAACAATAATTCCAAAGCTGGCCCAGCAGAATCTAAACGTCCTGCCGCATTCAATCGTGGTCCCAAAGCAAAACCAGCGGCATACACAGATGGATGTTTTATGCCCGCTAAATCCATCAATGTCTTTAACCCAAGATTTTGACGCAAGCCCATAACTTTCAAGCCAGTAGATACAAAAGCACGATTCAAACCAATCAACGGCATCGTATCACAAATTGTTCCCAAAGCGACCAAGTCCATATAATTTAATAGATTTATTTTAATCTCTTCATTAAAAAATTGCCTGTTTTTCAATTCACGATTTAACGCAACCAACGTTAAAAACGCAACCCCTACACCAGCCAAAAAACTTAATCCCGAAGTATCATCGCTACGCTTTGGATTTACCACAGCATCTGCGTTTGGCAAAACAACATCAGGCGAATGATGATCTGTGACAACAACTTTCAGCCCCAATTCTTTTGCACGCGCAACCTCTGCCACACCGCTGATACCGCAATCGACAGTAATCAACAAGTTTACACCACTTTCCGCAATTTTTTCTATGGCGTTTATATTCAACCCATACCCTTCGCCTTCGCGTGTTGGTAAATGCCAAGACACATCACAACCCAATGTTGTGAGATATTTAACAAAAATTGCAGTAGCAGTTATACCATCAACATCGTAATCGCCATATATTGCAATCTTATCCCCAACACAAATCGCATCAGATATAACAGACACAGCCCTGTCCATATCACGCAACACAAACGGATCTGGCATATATTCTTTTATAGACGGATTTAGAAACCTTGCTATATCATCATCTTGTATAACACCACGAGATTGCAGAATGCTTTTAATCAGCGCCTGCGTATCATTTGAATCAACTTGCTTACAAATATCATCCGATATGGTCCACACTTTCCCCAGCATGGATTTTTCTACTATCTTTCTCACGCTTTACTCTTTTTTTCTTATTATCGGTATTATTATAACCTAAAAATATTAAAATAGCAATGGCATGATTCCATCAAGTATTGCACCCGCTGTAGGTACAGCATTCAATGACGATGTTCTCCATCTACCTGTTTCTTTTGTAGCCTGGGGTTCGTCCAGCATAACCAATATCACATATTGCGGTGCAGACACAGGAAATATCCCCGTAAACACAGCAACATTTTTTGTCTTGTCAATTTTACCATTAATATGTTTTTCCGCAGTTCCCGTTTTACCACCAATCTCTATACCTTTGACCCGCGCACGTTTTGCAGTTGTTTGTTCTGCTATTTGAAACATTATTTGACGAATATTTGCAGATATATCAGAGTTCAACACACGTTCACCACGCACAGCCCCTATACTGCGTTTCAACAAAGTTGGATATATGTAAAATCCACCATTTGTCACAGCATTTACAGCCAACAATAAATGCATAGGTGTCACAGCAATACCATGCCCAAAGCCTGCCGTTGCTTTTTCTGTATCACGCCATACTTTATGCATCAAAGTATTTTCCGTTTTACCAAACTCCAAACTTAACGGTCTGTCCAGATTTAATCTGTGAAAAAACTCCTTCTGGGCGCCATCAGGCAATTCTAATGCAATTCTTGCACTGCCAACATTACACGAATACAACATAATATCTGGCGCTTTCAATTTAGTCAGTCCCCGTTTTTTTACGACATCTCGCTTGAAAGATTCAACATCATCAATCGGTTTTGGCAATGCAGGACGACCAAATTTGTCATAAATCATAACCGGTTCATTAACTTTGTATTCTTTGTCTTGCAAACCATTTTCGTATGCTAAAACCGTATTAAATATCTTGAACACAGAACCCATTGTAAAATTATCGCGCAACAATTTGAAACGACGCGTTTGCACAGGTGCAGAACTTATATTATTCGGATCAAAATCTGGCAATTGAACCATCGCCAACATTTCACCAGTAGTAGAATTCATCAGCATTCCCAATGCAGATTTAGCCTGATATTTTTCCAAAGCCAAACTTAACTGTTCATGGAAAATATTTTGTACACGTGAATCTATGGACAAGCGCAATGGATCTTTGTTTTCAGTAAGATATTTATCATATACGGCTTCCAAACCCTCCAGCCCGCCATCTTTGCCAGTAAAACCTATAACATGTGCAAAAACATTACGTTGCGGATAACGACGTGTTGTAAATTGTTCTACCTCGAAACAATCATATTTATTGTTAGCCTCTTTGATAGTTTTAATTTGCTCTTCATTAGCATATTTTTTTACGTACACACCGCTTTTTCCAGAACGTATCAAATTCAATGCATCATTTACACCATAATTCATAGGTGCAATTTCATGAATCACACGCGCAACATCGTTTATATATTTCTCTTTGACCCTGGGTGGGTACAATTTGATATTGCCAGATTTAACACTTTTTGCCAAAACAACACCATTTCTGTCAACAATATCAGCGCGACGTTCAATTTCACCACCTTTGACACCATTGTGCTGTATCACAGTGCTTTGCAAGCCTAATTGTACAGTCCGTAATATAAAAACAGAAAAAACAAAAATGAAAGCCCCACGCAAAAAACGCAACCGACCAACGCAGTCATTGTTATACACAGTGCCTTTGTATTCATGTGGTAAAATATCATGTCCTATGTCAAACTTCATTCTGTCGCCATTTGTATATCGTTTATGTGAATTGTTTTGCTATACGAAACAGTTTCGACATTTGGACGCGTTTCAGCAACTTTTCTGCGTAATGATTCGCCCGAAGATAAATTAGAAAACTTGGTTTCAGCCATGGCATATTCGTACTTAACATCGTCCATAGTGCTACGAATATATGCCAAGTTGTTGTTCTGCACACGATAACAAACCTGTAAAAACACTATCAGACACACAACGCCGACAAGCATACAAAGTCCCAAATTAAACATTTTTTCATCATCACGCATAAATAACCCTTCCCTTCTTTGTATATGTATTTTATCACAAATTATTGAAAAAATTAATCATAGATTGAATGCCATTTAATCTGGACGCACCAAAATTCAGATTCAGTTGTTGAAATTCGCCCATAATATCTAATTTTTTTATCTCTTCCACGCTTTTGCCATCAACCATAGCCAGTATTATTGCCACAATACCCCTGACCATTGCCGAATCAGCAACACCATAAAAACGATTTCCATCACGACATATTTGAACAAACGAAGCACACCCCAAGATTTCTGTGCATACAGCAGAATCTGGGACTTTTAGCAAAGTCTTGCCCAAATCCATAACCATATCCAACTTGTCTATGGGATTCTGAATCAACGACAAAGTACGCTTTATTTGTTCATAATTCATATTTACCACCCCTGTTCAGTTAAATCTAATTCAACACGCGCAACATCAGACATACGTGATATGTCCCACGCAGGGTCCCAAACAAGTTTTATTTCAACAGGTTTTCCATCTGACACAGTTTCAACATTTGTTTTAACCTGATCCAAAATATCTTCCATCATCGGACAAGTCGGACTAGTAAATGTCATTTCAATCAATATTTTATCGTCATTTATAGATATATCATATATCAACCCCAAATCCCAAATATTTACTGGTATTTCTGGGTCATACACTTTCTTGATTTCATTAATAATATCATCACGATTTACAGCCATTATTTCACCATTTTACGAATCGTTTCTATTACGTATTCTGCCTCTGCGTGTGTATTCCATGGGCCAACAGATATACGAATACTGCCGTCCAATCCCATTTTTTTATGTATCCAACTGGCACACATATTACCAACCCGAACACAAATATCATGCGCACCAATCATAACCCCAAAATCCAGGACATGCATATTTTCAACCACAAAACTTAAAACACAAGCATCTGGTTTTGTTAATATTTTTATTCCATGTATTTTTGATAATTCATCATGCATATAACGCATCAACTTTGATGAATCGTCCGCATAAGACAACAATTGTATCGCTTTACCTAAACCAACAATTTGGGTCAAAGGCAGGGTTCCAGCCTCAAACTTTTCGGGCGCCTGATTCAGAATCCATTTTCCAGAATCGGTTATTTTATTCACCATACCACCACCAAATTTATCTGGATAAAAATCATCTGGATTACGAATATACATTACACCAACACCTGTATCAGCACCGATTTTATGACCTGAAAAACATAAAAAATCACAATCAAATTTTGATACATCAATTTTGCTGTGTGCGACGAATTGCGCTGCATCGACAATTGTTATAACATCTGGATTTTTTTGACGCGCAACGCGAATGATACGTTCAACATCTTGTGCAGCACCCAATACATTAGACATCGCAGTAATAACAAAAATATCACAGGCTGGTATATTATCGACATCAATATTTAATTCAGAATCTAATGGACAAACAACTAAATCACACCAACCTGCATTCGCGACTGCTTGCCATGGCATTCTGGCACTATGATGATCTAAATCAGAAACCGCAACAACAGGCTTTTTATCAAACCATTTTTCAGAGTTTTTAATAATATTTACAATACGATTCAAGCCATCTGTTGTCCCAGATGTAAAAACAATATTTTTGGGTTCCGCACCAATAAAGTTCGCGACACTATGTCGAACATCAGCAATCATTTTATCAACATTTGATGCACGTTCGCATATGCCACGCCCTGCATTAGCATAAGAATTCGTCAGAAAATCGGATTCTGATTCTATCACAGATTGATTTTTCAACCAACTGGCTGCTGCATCCATATAAACGATTTTTTTCATGTGGTTTTTCTCTTGCTTTTTGCTACGATTATAATACTCTTAATATTAAATGCAATAAAACATAAGGAAAAACATAAGGAGAAAAAGATGGCATTAAAACACGCAGACGATAATAATTTTGATTCAATGATATCCAATGGTTTAACGTTGGTTGACTTTTGGGCGTCTTGGTGTGGCCCATGCCAAATGTTTGGTCCAATTTTCGAATCTGTATCTGAAATTGAATCAGATGTTAATTTTGTAAAATTCGAGATTGATGAAACAAACAGACGCGCACCTGCAAAATTTGGAATTCGTAGCATCCCAAGCGTTCTAGCGTTCAAGGATGGGGAATTGAGAGAGGCTCGTACAGGGTTAATGGACAAAGAAACCCTGATGTTATGGATTAAAGAACTAAAGGAGTCCTGATATGGCAACAAAAAACTTCAAGAACATAGTATTGCCTCCTAAATATGTTCCAAAAAAGACGGAACCATATATGTGTCCTGAACATTTGGCATATTTTTATCAATTATTGACCGCCAGACGCGAACAATTGGCACATGACCATAACGGTATATTAAATGATGTTCGTATTGCAGACAAAACCGAAAATGCTGGTGTCGGCGATGAACAGGACCAATCCACATTTGAACAAGAAATCGCTATGGATTTGCGTATGTCTGAACGCAATGCGAATTTATTAAAGAAAATTGATGCTGCATTGGAACGCATTGAAAACGGAACATTCGGATACAGCGTGATATCTGGTGATGAAATTGGTTTACAACGTTTAATGGCACGCCCATTGGCAACCAAGACAATTGAAGAACAAGAAGAAATAGAGAAAAACGAAAAGTAAAAAACCGCCAAATGGCGGTTTTTTTCATTATTTTTTAACTTTCTTTTTGCTTTTGGTTGGCTTGTCGTCCTTGATTTCTTTCTTGAATGTTTTGACCCCGTTTGCAAGATTTTTCATCATAGATGGAATCTTAGCACTGCCAAACAAAATGATAACCAACAAAGCAATTAAAACTATTTCCCAAATACCGAATCTCATTTTTATTCTCCTGT
This sequence comes from Alphaproteobacteria bacterium UBA1218, assembly GCA_002309215.1. Taxonomy (GTDB): domain Bacteria; phylum Pseudomonadota; class Alphaproteobacteria; order Rs-D84; family Rs-D84; genus Enterousia. The sequence continues at coordinate 10,875 of DBXG01000019.1, forward strand.
GTTATTATTTTGCAACATAGCAATCTAAACCATCAGACTTTGCATTACGGCAGAAACCGTTTGCATCGTTCACATTCATAAATGGAACACGCAATCTGTATGTAGTTTTACCGTTGACTTCTGCAGCCAATATAACAAATTGTTTACCGCTGAACAAATTTTGATGTCCGCTACGCAATTTTTGTTCTGCAGCCTGAGCCAAAGCACGTGTGCTATACGAACCAAACTGAACATAAATATTGCCAGTTGTTGCTGCCACAGGTTTTGTTTGTTTTTTCGTCGCTGGCGCGGTTATTTTCTTTACCGATGCCGGCTTTGCCACAGGTTTATTTTCAACCTTGTCTGGATTAAAGGTGACTTCTTTTCTGTCTTCGACCACGCGAATCGGATTACCATCTGATTCCACAGGTTTTACGTCTGCTGGCTTAACAGGCTTTTCAGGTTTTGGTGCAACCTCTGCCTTTTTAACAGGCGCATTTAAATCTTGTGCAGGTGCCGCAGGTACATCCAATTTATCAATAATTGGTGCATCTAAATTTACTGTTGCACTTGATCCAGAATCTTTGCCAACATGTGCAACAATAATCCAAGTTGCCAACACGATTATCGCAACACCAATTCCCATCAGCAACCAAGGTCTTTTTGGACGTGGCGCAGAAAAAGGTGTCGCTTCTGGTAAAGCGTCAACTTCTGTATCATCTTCTAAATCTAACAAGTCTAAGTTTTCTTCTTGGTTGTTGCTCATAGTATTCCCCCCATTTAATTATTGGTATGGACTTATTATATCACAAAAAAACAATATAACCAAGAAATCCTTTACAATTATTTTGGCATATTTCCAAAATTAGGTGGCACAATCAATTTATGGTTTGCTTCGATGATTGGTTCCACTTCACAATTACAGGCGCAACCGGCAACGACCGCCACAGAACACAATGCCAATAACATCAGAGTTTTTCTCATTTTCTTTCCTGTTCTTTTATTTAGGGTGAAACGAAAAAAATCGTCCCACCCTGTTCTATTCTATTATAACGGCAATTTAATTGCATCTGCCATATATTTTACAAAATCAGATAAAGATTCTGTTTTTTGCTCTTGCTTGCCGAAATAACGTAGTGTGACCGTTTTGTCGTTCATTTCTTTTTCACCAACCACAGCAATAATTGGCGTCTTGGTCAAAGATAATTCACGAATCTTGTAATTAACCTTTTCGTCACGCAAATCTGCACGCGCATAAACACCAACCTTGCGCAATTGTTCAACTACTTCATTTGCATAATCTTTGTATTTTTCAGATACAGGTGTCACAACCACAGGTTCTGGGGACAGCCACAAAGGCAACACCCCGGCAGTTGATTCCAGCAAGATTCCAAAAAATCTTTCAATTGAACCCAACATAGCGCGATGCAACATAATCGGACGATGCTTTTCACCATCTTCACCGATATAGGTTAAATCAAATCTTTCTGGCAAATTCATATCTAACTGCACAGTACCACATTGCCATTTACGACCAATTGCATCCCACAAATATGCACAAATTTTTGGGCCATAGAATGCACCCTCACCTTCGGCAACGATATATTCTACACCCGCAGTATCCAGGGCCTTGCGCAAAGTATCTTCGGCAAAATCCCATACTTCATCACTACCGATTCTGAATTCGCTATCAGGACGAGTTTCTAAATCAAACAAGATTTTTGTAAATCCTAATTTGCTATAAATATCTTTTACCAAGTTCAATGCCTTGATAACTTCTTCCTGCATTTGTTCTTCTGTACAGAATATGTGTGCATCGTCTTGGGTTAATTCACGCACACGCATCAAACCCGCCAGCGCACCAGATGCTTCATAACGATTCACTTTACCGAATTCAGCCAAATACAATGGTAAATCTTTGTATGACTTGATACCCTGGGCAAAAACCAACATTCCCCCAGGACAAGACATCGGTTTCACACAGAAATCTTTGCCATCCAAAGTTTTTCCAGAATAGTTATGACTTGCATATTTTGCCCAATGCCCAGATTTTTCCCACAAAGAACGTTCCATAACCGTTGGTGTTGATATTTCCAAATATCCAACACGATTTTGTGTTTCGCGAATAAAGTCAATCAAACGACGATAAACCTTGAAGCCTTTATCATGCCAGAACACAGCACCAGGGGCATATTCAGGCTCAAAATGGAACAAATCCATCTCTTTACCTAGTTTACGGTTATCGCGTTTTGCGGCCTCTTCCTGCATTTTCAAGAATTCATCCAATTCTTCGCTACTTGCAAATGCATCAACATAAATACGTTGCAACATTTTATTTTTCGAATCGCCTTTCCAGTATGCACCAGCCACAGTTCTGATTTTGAAACCATCTTTTGGTAAATCTTTACTGGATGCAACGTGTGGACCACGACACAAATCTGTAAAATCACGGAAAGTATAAATGGACAATACTTCGCCGTTTGCATCATATTCATTTAACCATTCCATTTTATATGGTTGATTT
>DBXG01000044.1 GCA_002309215.1 Alphaproteobacteria bacterium UBA1218
ACACCAGCCCAACTAATGCTAACCGTTCGTGCAAAACAAAATTGCGCATTAACATCATTGGTTGTAGCAGATGCTAATAATCCAAAGACCATAATTGCAGACTGATCAACAGGTACAAATTCATCATTAACCATATCACCAAACATGTAATTAGAGCCCTGTGGACTATAGGGTTGACCACAATTTGACGCACATTCTTCTGCGTTAGACCAAACGTTTTGGAAAAACCAAGGTTGATTTGGTTGATCTACATTACGCACCCAACAATATCTCCCTGTATCAGAAGGTGTAAAATTAGCAGTCGCTTGATTAAGAACAGGGGTCGTATTAGGTGATATGTTGGTGCAAACCTGAACAAAATGCAGTTCATCTACAAGTCTGTCAGCACCTGTGATATTCCACGTTGAAGTTCCAGGTTCATGCGTTGAACAACCCGCACCAGTTCCATTTGGCGAACAATATGTTGGATTCGAAGATATTGCCCACATATGATTGGCTAACCATTGATACAAATTTGTTTTTGTATAACCTGGGGCACATGTAATTTGTTCATAACAATAACCATTTAATCTGTTGGCACTACCGAATGTTACACTAGTTCCATCTAATGTATCATCAATTGTGCAAGTTCCTGTATTTTTCGCATTATTTGAACAAGTTGATGGACAACTGATTGTCTTGGAACACGCATTTATTGTTGTTCCTGAACCTGCCGCACCATCTTGATATCCAACTGGGCACAACTCTTCCGATGTTGTGTTCGGTGTATAGTATCCCGCCTGGGCATTTGTACATGAACTTTGACCTGTCAGATTCGTATATGTTCCGGGTGCACATGCTGTACATGAACTTTGACCCGCAGTCGCATAGGTCCCAGCAGAACATTCAGCACCCAAACCCATGACACCCAACGAATCATTCACAACCGTCGGATTTGATACACCCGCACAAGAATGTCCCGCAGGGCATTGTGTACATGCCTGGATATAATAATAGTCCAAATCTTCATTGCTGTCTTGATGTTCCTGAATTTGTGTTTCGCTGGTTGCGTTCAGATAATACCCGGGGTCGCATTGCTGAATATACAATGGCGCCATTGTCACATCACCATTTACGAATCCTGTATAACCTTCGGGGCCAGAGCAGGTTGGGTTTTCAGTATTACTGTCTATCAGGTGCCAATCAGACAGGGATAAATCCGCTGCCATAGCAGGCAGAATGCTGAACAGCACACCACCCGTCACTAATAGTTTTTTCATGTTCTTTTTCTCCTTTAGCCAAACAAACAAAAACCACCAGAAAAATCAGGTGGTCGGGGAGTTCATAAATCAGCATATTAGTGATCCCGTTGCTTTTGGGTTAAAAACCCTGTTGTATAGCAAACGGCCCCCCGACATTTATGTCAGGGACACAATAACGGTGCAAAAAACACCGAAACATCATTTTAACGATGCTTTCGCACCGAATATGCAGAGCTTATGACGGCCCCGAACCTGTTTCCATAGGTTCAAATTCTTTGTAGCACAAAACAAACAATTTAATCAAGACAAAAAATCTGTCATAATAACAAACAGGCTTTTATACCACACAATTCCCAAATCTTTATGTTGCGTTTGGAAAAAAATGTTTGTATAATTGAACGCAACTTACTTAGTTCACAAAGGATGTATTATGATTACAAAAGATAAAATCAAAGATTTACATTATTCTGTAAACGGCAAAATCGCCGCAGATGATTTGCAAAAAATTGCTGATGAGGTTTTAACAGAATTTGGTAAAACCGCAAAAATGGCAGGTTTCCGTCAGGGACATATTCCATTATCTGTATTGCGTCAAAAATACAATGCTTCCGCTTATGGCGAAGCCGTTGATAAAGCGATGAACAATGATTTGAATACTTATATTGCCGACAAAAAAATTCGCTTGGCCGGTCAGCCAAAAGTTGATTTAAGCGGTTGGGAAATCGGTAAAGATGTCGAATATTCTATGGAATTTGATATTTTGCCAACTTTGCCAGAAATCGATTTATCTAAAATTACCGTCACTAAAAAAGTCGCAAAATTGGACGAAAAAGAAGTCGATACGGCTTTGGAAAACATTCGTAAATCACGCAGTGTTGCTGAAAAGCAAGACGAAAAATACAAAGCGCAAAATGGCGACGTTGCTGTGATTGATTTCAAGGGCTTTATGGACGGTGTTGCGTTCGAAGGTGGCGAAGCCAAAAAGCATCATTTGATTTTGGGTTCTGGTGCTTTCATTCCAGGTTTCGAAGACCAAGTTATTGGTCACAAAGCAGGTGATAAATTCGATGTAAACGTAAAGTTTCCAAAAGATTATCATGCGTCTGATTTGGCTGGCAAAGATGCTAAATTCGAGATTGAATTACATGAAGTTCGCAAACATATTTTGCCAGAGATGAATGACGAATTGGCTAAACAAGTTGGTCAAGAATCTGTGGAAAAACTGAAAGAACATATTCGTGAAATTATTTCTGGTCAATATACAGAAGCCGCTCAACGCGATATGCGCAATGAATTGCTGGACGTGTTGGCTGACAAAGTCAAAATGGATTTGCCTGAAACTTTGGTTGAACAAGAATACAATATGGCAAAACAAGAACATGATCATCAACACGAACACTGTGAACACAAAGACGAAAAATGCAAAGATTGCAAGTGGGACGAAAAGCAAGAACGCAAAGACGCAGAACGTCGTGTTAAATTGGGCTTGATTTTGGCAGAGTGGGGCACACAAAACAAAGTTGAAGTGACCCGCGATGATTTGCAACAGGCAATCTGGGCAGAAGCGTCCCGTTATCCAGATCCAAAACAGATTTTCGAGTTCTATAACAAAAACCAAAACGCAGTTGCTATGTTGCGTGGTATGTTGTTCGAAAGAAAGGCTTTGGACGAAATGCTGAAACAAGTAAATCAGAAAGAAAAATCTGTTCCAGCAGATGAATTGTTCAAGCAAGCGTCTGTTAGATAATTTACACCGCCCAATCGGGCGGTTTTTTCTTAGATTTTACTTGATTTTTATAATTTTTACATATATAATTGCCTGGATTTCATGGGTGGGCATGATTTCAATCCGAATAACCCCACAAGACCTCGTCTTTACAAAAACACAATATGACGATGGCAAGCTTTGTTGAAAATTCTTATGAAAGATTTATCCAAAGATTTATTTAATCCTGTATCTGGCGAAGATTTCGTCCAAATGTTTGATAAAAACTATGGTGCCCAGGAAACTTTGCAAGGATACGCTACAAAAGGAACAGTCAAAGATATTCGTGGCGATTTTGCTATGGTTGATGTTGGCTTGAAATCCGAAGGTCGCATTCCATTAAAGGAATTCGGCGCATCTGTCCCATCTGTGGGTGATATTATCGACGTTTTCGTTGAACGCTATGAATCCCGCGAAGGAACAGCAGTATTATCTTATACCAAGGCTCGTGCTGAAAAAGCATGGAAAGATTTGGAAAAAACTGTTGCAGAAGGTATCGATCCAGAAGGAACCATTATCGATGTTGTTCGTGGTGGTTATACTGTGGATATCAACGGTGTATTCGCATTTATGCCATCTTCCCAGGTTGATCATAAACCTGTGCGTGATGCAAAATCTTTGATTGGCTTGAAAGACAAATTCCGCGTTCTGAAAATGGATGCTTTGCGCACAAACGCCATTGTATCTCGTCGCGCAATCCAGGCTGATACTATCGCAGCACAACAGCAAGAAGCAATGAAAAACATTTCTTTGGGTGCTGTGGTCGAAGGTACAGTCAAAAACATCACAGACTATGGTGTGTTTGTTGATTTAGGCGGTATTGACGGTTTGTTGCATGTGACAGATTTGTCTTGGAAACGTATCAATCATCCACGCGAATTGGTTCATGTTGGTGAAAAAATCAAAGTGAAAGTTATTCAATTTGATCCTGAATCTCATCGTATTTCGTTGGGTGCAAAACAATTGGAAGAAGACCCATGGGAAACAGCTTCCAAGGCTTTCAATATTGGCGATACAGTGACTGGCAAAGTATCTTCTTTGACAGATTACGGTGCATTTATTGATTTGGGCAATAATATCGAAGGTTTGGTCCATATGTCTGAATTGTCTTGGACAAACAAAAATATTCACCCAAGCAAAGTTTTGCAAAATGGTCAAGAAATCAATGTTGTTGTTTTGGATATCGACCAAGAAAAACGTCGTATTTCTTTGGGCTATAAACAACTGCAACCAAATCCTTGGAAAGATTTTGCAGAATCTCACAAGGTTGGCGATGTTATTACTGGTCCAATTAAAAACACAACTGAATTCGGTCTGTTTGTCGCATTGACGCCAGATTTAGACGGTATGATTCACATTTCTGACTTGTCATGGAACAAATTGGACGAAGAAGAATTAAAGAAATTTGTTCGTGGCCAAGAAGTCACAGCAAAAATCTTGGACATCAATCCAGAAAAAGAACGCATCACTTTGGGTATCAAACAATTGACAGAAAGTGCTGAAAATAACAACACTTCTATCAAGAAAGGTGCCGTTGTATGCGGAACAGTTTCTGAAATCACACCTGATGAATTGATTTTGGCTTTGCCAGGTGATGTTCGTGGAACAATTCGTCGTACAGATTTGTCTCGCGAAAAAGCTGAACAAGACACATCTAAATACAGCGTTGGCGATTCAGTAGAAGCATCTGTTGTTTCTGTTGATGGCAACAATGTAAAACTGTCTATTCGTGCATTACAAGTGACACTGGAAAAGCAGGCTGTAAAAGAATTTGCTAATGAAGCAGATTCTGGTTCTGTTTTAGGTGACATTTTGGGTGCTGCGATTGAAAACAGCAAAAAATAATAATTTATAGACATAAATTATCCAATAAAGTCCAACTTTTTGTTGGACTTTTTTATATTTATGTTAAAATTCATCAGGAAAATTACAAAAGGATAGAACATGGAAAAAGCAAAAAACAAAATAATCGTTTTAATGGGTGGCCAAGGTGCAGGCAAGGGCACACACGCAAAAAATTTGGTTGCGCAAAAAGGGTTTAAATACATAGAAGTTGGTGCTATTTTGCGCAGTTTGCCACCAGAATCACCTACAAAACAAATTATGGCACGTGGCGAATTAGTTCCAGATTCAGAATTATTCCCAGTTATCAGCAAGGCAATCGAGGCATGTGGTAAATCTGACATAATTCTTGATGGCTTTCCACGCAATATTGAACAAGCCAAATGGTTGGTTAAACAATATGTCTCTGATAAATCTCCTTATGATATTCATGTGTTGCATTTAAGTCTGCCAGAAAAAGTCATGATTCAACGTATTGCGAATCGGGTCAAAGAGGGCGGTGGTCGTGCAGACGATGCGGATTCAGCCATTGTCCAAAAACGCCTAGACGGATTCAAGAAAGAAACATTACCTGCAATTGAATTCTTGAAAAAAACAAACGGAATATATTTTTATGCTGTTGACGTCAGCCCAGAAGATTTTACAACTAATTTCCTTAGTGTATGCAAAGCATTGGGTATAGACAACATAGATAAAAATAAATTGCAAGTAAATGTAGCCAATTTGCATTTATCGAACAATCGTTAATATAAAAAGCCAACTTTTATGTTGGCTTTTTTCAAGCATATACTGATAAAAAACAACATACTATTTTTTTACTTGCACGAATCGGTAAAATGCTACTAGTATTGCACTGTCAAAAAACATTAAGCCAAAGGAAAGGACTTCATGATAGTAGGAATCGGAATTGATTTGGTCGAAAGCGACAGATTTCTTGATTGGTCTGCTTTCAAAAAACAACGTATTTTTACCAAGAAGGAATTAGAATACGCAGATGAAGATAACGCACGTGCTGAAAAACACCTTGCTAATTTCTGGGCTGCCCGCGAAGCAACATTAAAAGCATTGGGTACTGGATTTGGCGATGATATTTCGTTTTCTGATATATCTGTTGTTCATAATGATGCCGGACAACCAGAATTGGTCGTTGCGGGTGGGGCAAAAAATGTATTGAAAGAATTGGCTGGACCAAACGCAAAAATATTCTTATCAATGACCGATCAAGATAATTTTTCTGCTGCAATGGTTGTTATTGAAAAACAATAAAAAACAATATAAAAAATACCGTCCAAAATGGACGGTGTTTTTTTATTCTTCATAATCATCCAGATATTCTTCTTCTGATTCTCCTTCAATCAAATCTGTTGGTTCTTGATAGTCTTGCTCTGAAACAACCATATCGTCATTTTTAGACCCAACATCATATACTGGTTTATTAACAACAATCTCATCAATATTTTCTTCTACTGGTTCCTCTTCAACAAAATCACCCGATGTCATAACCCGGGCAGGCACAGAATCCATTACTACTGGCTCTGTTGATTCCGTTTGGATATCTTCCTCTATAACCGATTCGGTTGTTTCTTCAACTGTTTCTTCTGGTACAGGTTCTGCCGCCACAGACTCTACATCCGCTGGTTCTGCTTCCGTTTCTTCTTCTACAAAAACGAATTCTTCTGGTTCAGCCTCTACCTTTTTACCAACTTGTACTGTTTCAACTGTTTCCTCTGGAACAACTATTTCTCCTTGGGCGTTTTCAACAGGTTGTTCTTCAACAGCTTTCTCTTCAACCACAGCAGCCAATAATGGTTTGTTTTTACCAACATGTTTCTGATACAGCCATAAAGTAAACACAGATAAAACAATCAAAATTACCAACAACAAATAATATATAAACGTTGGTTTGGAACGACCAGTTTGTTCAGAAACAGATATATTAGTAGAACTAATCGGTGGAACAACAGGCGGAACAGGCATCACAGGCTGTGAATATTGTGGTTCATTATTCATAACAGGTTGCGGTTCTAATTTTGGTTGTTCCGCAACAGGTTCCAAGTTTTCCACTGTTGTCATAGATTCTAATACAGGTTTTGGTTCTGATACCGTCGGTAAAGATTCTTCGTCATGAACAGGCACCATAGATTCCAGAACAGGTTTTGGTTCTTCTTCCAGACGAGGTGTAAATATCGGTGTTTTTGTTTCAATTTCGGGTACAGTTTCTGAGATATTTTCTGAATTGAATACCGGCTCCTTTTCCTCTGGCGCTGAAATATTCAACGACGGCGCATCAAAAGTAATCGGCTTGAAAGCAATATCTTCATTCAATATCTCGGGATCTTTATCAAATAGCGGTTTTATATCACTATTTGCATTTACATCTTCGTCTTCATCATCATCAATTTCTTCAGCAACACTTTCTGTGTCAGAGTCTGTAATTTCTTCTTCAACCTCTTCATCATCATCAAAATCATCATCCGATTCGTCTTCATCTGGTTCAACCTTTTGTACTTCATGCTTTGGTGCAACCATTACAAACTTTGATGTTTTTGGGCTTTGTTGTATTTCCAGCGCAGGCTGATTTAACAAATCGCTGGCCAGTTCCGCATCAACTGTGGCAACTTCCAACCGTTTCTGTGCAGAATCCAGCCTTTTCTTGGCACGTTTCAGTTTTTCATTTGTTGCATCAATCTGAGATTCCAATTTCAGAATCTTGGATGCAGATTGTTTAGTTGGAACCTTTCCAATTTCTTTCTTTTGCGCAGATAATTTCGCACGCAAAGTTTTAACACGTTCCTGTAAACGAACAATAGTTTCTTTGGTTTTTACAATCGTGATATTAGTTTTTGCAATAGTTTCATTTGCGACATTAAGACGAATCATCGCACTATGACGCGCAGCTGAATCACGTAAAATATTCAACTGATTCAAATGTTCAGACAAATCATCACCTGCGATATACGCATCGATAAGATTTTCATATACAGATAAACCAGAATATTCGATATCAAGTTTTTGGTATTTATTATCTTGCTTTGGACGAATCGTTTCCAGATCAACATCATATTCCCCAGAAAGTATTTCATCCCATTTTCTATCGCCCATTGGGTTTATAACCAATAACACATTAGGTTTGTTCTGATTGATAGTGTTATCCAACACAAACACCAAATCATCAGAATCATCATAGAAAGCATTGATTGCATTACCGTCTATGTTATACGAACGCATATTCAATGTTCCGTATTCTGTTTCATTCACTATATCTTCTCTCTCGCCTATCATCAGAAATCCCCCGTTTTATTTTTTCTTTGGTGGTGTAAATTGGTACGCCTGACGACAATGTTCATAACAATACGGCTTGCCAGCAAACACTGTTTCGCCACAGAAATGAAAATTATCAGAATCCGGATCGCCAATTGGCCAACGACATTGATTTGGTTTCAGGTTTGCCATCTGCAAAGCATGCTGAATCAACAATTCGTGCAAAGCCAAATCTTTCTTGGTCTTTTTAGAAGCAGTTTTTATCACGGGCTTTTCAACAACCACAGCTTTTTTATCTGCTTTGGGCGTCTTTTTTGTCTCAGCAACTTTCTTAACTGGTTTTACAACAGGCTTTTCAAGCGGTACTTTTTTACCTTTCTTGACAACCTTTTTCAACACTTCTTTCAAACCAGCTTTTTTAGCGACAAGCTTTTTAGAAGCCTTTGTCGTTTCTTTTGCTTCCTTTTTCGGCTTGGCAGATTTTTTGTCTGTTGTATCGACAGCCTTGGCATTCCAACCCAAACGATTCAACTTGCCAATAACGGCATTTTTAGATACTTCCAATTTTTTGCCAATTTCAGACGCAGACAACCCCTTGCCAACCAACGCCTTTAATTTTTTCAGCATATTGCTGTCCCAACCCTTGCTCATAATAAAAAGTCCTTGTGTTTATATCTGATATAATTGTATCATAAAAACGAATCGAAAGGCAAGAGAGAAAACATGATTTCTTATATATTTTTTTATGTGATTTTAATCGGTGCAATTTACTGTGCGATTCGTATGGCGACCAACGATTTCAGGCACCGCATCATACCAGACGTGTATCTTTTTCCGTTTTTATTTGCTGGTTTACTGATTACGACCTTTTTCCCATGGCCTGTATCAACTGGTGATTCAGTCATTGGCGGGGCAATCGGCTACTGCTTGGGATTGATTGTTGGTTTTATATTTGAACATTTACAAAAAAAGCAAAAATACCCACCGATTGGTATGGGTGATATCAAGTTGTTGGGGGCAGGTGGCATATGGCTTGGCACCATCGGTTTGGCAATCGCCATGGTTATTGCGTGCATATTATCTGTGATATGGGGAAAAAGGAAACATCAGAAATATATTCCTTTTGCGCCTTTCTTTTTAACGGGGGGATTTTTGTCTTTGATTATAATTCAATTTTTGATATAATCTAGTGAAAGAAAATATGAAAGCAGGAAAGATAAAATCTTTATTTGTGTTTATAATCGGCTGTTTTTATGCCGTCTGCGCGTATTCAGCGGTGTCATTGTTTTCAGATTATGGTCAAATTCAGAACGTCCAAAATTATTCTACAAATCCATTTTGGTCACCAAACGCGCCATATAATCAAAAATTACCACAACCTGTGTATGTCCGGGGTAATGCTGTAACCACCGAAGAATGCATAAATGTTATTCAATCCGCTGTTGCGTTTCAATGTGCTGCGCGCGATAATTGCAGAAATACCGCATTGACCGACATACGGCCCGCAATAATCGTTCAGTTATCTAATCTACCTGGCAAGGCTTATACCGCATGTGCCGGTTATTTGGACAGCGCGTTCGAATCATATGTGGCTCAGTTTGGCAACAATGCACCAACTCGTCAGGTTGCATTTCCGGCTGGAACAGTTCCAAATTCAACATTAAATAATACAAACACGATTCAGATAAAAAATCCGTATGAGGTTAAAACCCCACAATGGCAACAGGAAATAAATGAACGAAGTCGTGAATTACAGGAATTACAGTCTGAAAATGGTGCGGACAATTATGGATTGTCCGCAACTGCGTTTCCGACAACATATAACGATTTGTCTTTGGCAGAACGCATGGAAAACGAAGTAATTGGTTATGAACCATACAAGGGCAAAAGCGCATATAAAACCATAGAGGTAAAAAGCGCCAACGAATGGTGCAAAGAACATCAGGGTTCCAGGGAATGTAAAGAATACGAACAACAACAAAAACTGGCTCAACAATCTAAGAATTCAACCACCACCCAAAACGCGCAAAAAGCATCCGTTCCTACTAACCAAGTCACAAAAATAACCAACAAATACAAAAATATACCCGAAGTTCCAGAATCAGACCGTATATATAGTGGTTTTGTATGTGAAAACAACAAATCCATTGACGGCACTCTAACAGCAGCCTCCGTCGCTGCAATCGTATTACCTTTGGGAAGCGCAGTAAAAGCAGCAGCAGCAGCAAAGGCGGCAACTAGTGCAAAAATCATATCGGGTTTATCCGGTTTTGCAACAAAACTTGGTTTAAAAGGTCTGGGGTTAGTAGGTGCAGGAATTGCGACTCTTGGCGCAAACAAGGTGATTAATGCCGATCAAGAAGCAACTCCAGAGGCTAGCGACCTATATAGTTATTTCAACAGCGACGCAAATCCAGATATAATAAATTGTAAAGACTTGGATCCTAACGAGGGTTGCTATACAGTTTGTGGACAATCCGGCCCACAAGACGAGGATGATTTAAACCACAAAGTGTTTATGCCAATTTTTGGCAAAAGTTATTGTGTTAACCCCAATAATTACACTTTACAAGATACAAAAACGAACGAATTACTAACAATGTCTACTGAACAAATGAAACGTGTTAATGAATTCCTACAAAAAGATGTTGTAGAACAAGGTTTTTGTAGTAGAAACGAGGATGATATTGATTTTTATTTTGGACATTTTATAATCGATTCAAATAATAACGATAAGTTGTTTAAAGTAGATGGTATTGTACGTCTTGATGATTAAAGGCTTGGAATAAAACCTTGTTGTGTTTAGTATAAAAAATTATTATAATGAACATGTACAAGGAAAGGTTTATATATGAAAAAAATACTATTTATCATAATTTCAGTTATATTCGTATGTGGCAATACGTTCGGGTACCAGGTATTATCCAGTAAGGAATTTGGTAAAAACGATGCAAAGAATCAAAACATCGTTGTTAAATGCACAACCGATACTGGTAAACTGTCTGCTGAAACATGTTCTTTGCGCAGATATGCAAAATGCACAGACAAAGAAAAACAAAATTGTAATCAATGGCAGCCTTGGCGTGATTTACGCGATTCAAGTGCAACATACGCAGATTGGAAATCTGCCGCCTCTGCCTGTTGCAAGAAAAAGGGTTTAAGATAAAAACTTTATTTTGATGCCCCAACCACACAATAAAAAATAGGGCATTCGCCCATTTTTTTTACGTTTTCTGTCCGCCTGCGCTGTTCTTAAAATGTGAAAACTTTTCCAAGAATTTGCTGTGCTACGGCGCGATTGCACGACTTTATGTGCTTTCCGTCCGCCTTCGCTATGCTACGGCGCGACACTCAATTTTCAGCCCTCGCTTTACACTTCGCCAAGGCTTCGTGTAACAAATCGCTTCGGTGAAAATTGGTGGTGGATGTGGGCGGACTCCCTCGCACGCATATAAAATATGCGGCTGCGGGCAAAACGTAACGATTTGGTTGCGTTTTACTTACCAAATCTACTTATTTTCGAACCAAACAACTTCGTTGTACGACCGAATACCACAAACTATATCCACCACAAAAAAAGAACCACAAAAGGTGGTTCGTTTTTTGTGGTGGATGTGGGCGGACT
>DBXG01000026.1:0-2870 GCA_002309215.1 Alphaproteobacteria bacterium UBA1218
TTTGGTAAAGGTAAAGCATTGGAAGTTCAAGCAGCTGTCCAAAAAGCAACCAAGGCCGCAAAAGCAAGAATGATTCGCGTTCCTTTGAAAGAAGGTCGCACATTGCATCATGATAGTTCAGCAAAATATGGCGCAAGCAAATTGGTTGTTCGCAGTGCTGTTCCTGGTACTGGAATTATTGCTGGTGGTGCTTTGCGTGCAGTATTTGAATGTTTGGGGGTTCAGGACGTTGTTGTGAAATCACAAGGTTCTAACAATCCAAACAATATGATTCGTGCTGCTTTCTTGGCTTTTGAACAAATGAACTCTCCAAAGACAGTTGCTGCACGTCGTGGTAAAACTGTTGCAGAAATCATTGCTGGTCGTGATGGTAAAAAATTAGAACCAGCAGCAGAAGAAGCAAAATAATTTTAATAAAACCGAGTACATAGTCTTGTATTATGTGCGAAACAGACTATATTCATAGTCGTAGGACAAAAAGGAAAAAACAATGAAACTTAATGCATTAATGGATAATCGCGGTGCACGCAAAGATGTTAAACGCGTTGGACGTGGTATGGCGTCTGGTTATGGTAAAACATCTGGTCGTGGTAACAAAGGTCAAAAAGCACGTTCTGGTTCTCGTAAACAGGCTACTTTCCAAGGTGGTCAGATGCCAATTTTGCGTCGCTTTCCAAAATTTGGTTTCAATAATCCGTTTGCAAAAACTTATGCAACAATCAATCTTGGTGATATTGAAAAGTTTATTGCATCTGGCAAGATTGATGCCAAGAAAGAAATCTCTTTGGATTCTTTGTTTGATGCAAAAATTATCAGCCGTAAATTAGATGGTCTGAAAGTTTTGGCCAAAGGTGAAATCAAAACTGCTGTGAACATTGTTGCAGACAAATGGTCGAAAGCTGCAGAAGCTGCAATCGTGAAAGCAGGTGGAAAAATCCAAGCAAAATAATTTAATTGCACATCTGTGGTTCGCCACAGATGTGTTATCAGAATAAAAGTGTAGACCACATGAAATTCTTGAAAAATATTTTTGGACATATGTCAGATTTGCAAAAACGTATCCTGTTCACTTTGGGGGCGTTGATTGTATATCGTATTGGTTCTTATATTCCATTACCGGGTGTAAATGCAAGCGCTGTGTTGCATTTGTTCAATGGTGATAATGGTATGATGGGAATGTTTGACATGTTTTCTGGCGGTTCTTTGTCCCGTATGTCTGTTTTGGCATTGAATATTTTTCCATACATTTCTGCGTCTATCGTTATTCAATTGTTGACAGCGACCAGCAAATCTTTGACTGATTTACGTAAAGAAGGTGAATCAGGTCGTGTTAAAATCAACCAATATACACGTTATTTGGCAGTGTTGTTGGCTGTGGTTCAAGGTTGGGCAGTGGTTCGTGGTTTGGAATCTATGGCACCAGTCAATGGTGTTTCAGCAGTTGCAAATCCAGGATTTTCATTTGAATTATCCGCGATAATCGCATTGGTTGGTGGAACTGTATTTGTTATGTGGTTGGCTGAACAAATTACTGCGCGTGGTATCGGGCAGGGCGCATCATTGCTTATCTTTGCAGGTATTATTGCAGAGGTTCCAGGCGGAATTGCAAAGTTATTTTCATTGGCGGGTGTTGGTCAAATGTCGCCTGCGATGATTGCTTTTGTTTTGGCTTTCGTTGTTGGTATTGTTGCATTGATTGCCTTTATGGAACAGGCGCAACGTCGTATTCAGATTTTGTATCCACGTCAGGCAATGGCGAACGGTGTGATGAATACAAATGTTTCTTATTTGCCGATCAAGGTAAATATGTCTGGGGTTATGGGACCTGTGTTCGCGGCGTCTATTATGATGTTGCCTGCATTTATCCAACGTTTTGTACAAAGTGAAAACTTGATTGTGCAACATATACTGGGCTTTTTTACATATGGAACATGGTCATATATGATTTTGTACACTATTTTGATTGCGTTCTTTGCTTATTTCCAAACGGCTGTGGTTTTCAATTCGGAAGAAACCAGCACCAATCTGAAAAATATGGGCGGTTATATCCCAGGTGTGCGTCCAGGTGAACAGACTATGCATTATTTGGATGATGTTGTATCCAGAGTGACTGCAATCGGTGTGGTATATTTGATTGTCGTTTGCGTATTACCAATTATTCTGAATACTCGTGCAGGTATGCCTTTGATGATTGGTGGGACCAGTTTATTGATTGTGGCTGGTGTAATATTGGATACAATGAATCAAATACAGTCTTATTTAGTTGAAAGAAAGTATAGTGGCGTTGTTGGCAAAGTACAAAAGAAAGGTCGTTTCCGTAATTAAACGGAAAACGAAAACAAGATTTGATTTTTGCTTTGGGTTGATATAAAATAGAATCCAATCAAAAATCGGGACATTCAAAAAACGTGTGGATTTTGAATGTTTATAACTGGATGGAAACATCCGAATAAAATAATCCCCCTTTGTTAAAACTTCGGGGGACAGGCAATAAAAAAAGGAAAATAAAAGATGGCACGTATAGCAGGTGTTAACATTCCAAGTGAAAAACGCATTGAAATTGCGTTGCGGTACATTCATGGTATCGGTCCAGCTAAATCAGCCCAGATTTGTTCTGCTCTGAAATTGAAAGACGGTCTGCGTGCGAAAGATTTAACTGACGAGGATGTTGTTAAAATTTCTAACTACATAGAAGAAAACTTTAAAGTAGAAGGTGATGTTCGTCGTGAAGTTGCAATGAACATTAAACGTTTGCAAGATCTGAAAACATATCGCGGCATTCGTCATCGTAACCGTTTACCAGTTCGTGGTCAACGCACACAAACAAACGCCAGAACTCGTAAGGGTAAACGCGTTGTTGTTGCAGGTTC
>DBXG01000026.1:2919-4264 GCA_002309215.1 Alphaproteobacteria bacterium UBA1218
TTACAAAATCAAAAAAGAAAGTTGTTAAAAAAGTATCACATGGGATTGCTCATGTTGTTGCTACAAATAATAATACACGTATAACAATTACCGATCAAACAGGGGCTGTGTTGACATGGGCTACTGCAGGCGCAAATAATTTCAAGGGTGCAAAAAAATCAACACCATATGCAGCAACAGTTGTTGCAGATGCAGTTGGCAAAAAAGTTGCAGAAATGGGTATGAAGACAGTTGATGTTTTGATGCGCGGTATTGGTCAAGGGCGTGAATCTGCTGTTCGTGGTTTAGCAAATGCTGGATTGATTGTTCAATCTATTACAGACACGACACGTATTCCACACAACGGGTGCCGTCCAAAGAAAGTTCGTCGTGTATAATATTTTTTATCACCGCCCAATCGGGCGGTTTTTTTGTGTAAAAAAATCTTGACCGAATGTATATGTTTTTTATACACTGGGTCGCGAGGAAAGGATTTATTATTGAAGAAAATAATCGGCTTTTTGTTTGTTGTGCTTATCGGGTTTGTTTCTGTTGACATTTACGCAGCAGGTGTTGGTCTTTGTGATAGTCAGCTTGTCCCATCTTGTTGTTGGGAAGCATATGTAGATGATGAGTGTTCCTCATCCTGTCCTAGTTGGCAAGATGGCCGTGTTTGTTATGTTGAAATTCCTATTGAAATTGGACAGGGGGCAATTTTTAACGGCAAAACAGCAGGTGCAGATGGGGTTGTGAAAGAAAAAATGTATTATAAAGACGATGCGTGTGAAACCGGTACAGTATTTGTTCATGACAATGATAACTATCGAGTGTGGAGCTTTTGTACGGATTATTACGAATGGGATGGTCAATATAAACCAACGAGAAGCGGATATTCTTTTAGCCATTGGGAATTGTATGACACTTGTTCTGGTGGTGACCCAATTGCATATGAACATACGGTGACCGATTTAGTACCTGTATGGGAAGGATCAGGACCAGAGGATAGTGAAGTATGCAAGAAGATCAGGGCGGTGTGGTGTAGTGATGCAGGACATGAAGTGCTAAATGGTAACGGTGAATGTGTCTGTAAACGCGGATACTATATGGATGGCACAGAATGTAAAAAATGTGAAGATGGTTTTTCGACATTGGAACCTGGCGCAACTTCGCAAGATGATTGTGTAAATGTGTTTCGGTATCAAGTTGGGAGTGATAACAAATTTTGGGCGTGGCCAGATGCGGTGACCCCCGGGGAATTTTATATAAAATAATATAAGAAACTAATTGACTTTTCATATATTTTTGTTAAAATCTACGGGCACGTTTTGATGGCGTGTGCCGTATGGCGAAAATGATAAACTAAGCC
>DBXG01000037.1 GCA_002309215.1 Alphaproteobacteria bacterium UBA1218
CATTTGGCTGGATTTCGTGCAGGTTTAACACGTGCGCTGAATAAATATATTTCTGAACAAAATCTGAAGAAAGATATCAATTTGTCTGGTGAAGATTTTCGTGAAGGTTTAACCAGTATTATCAGCGTTAAAATACCTGATCCAAAGTTTGGCTCGCAAACCAAAGATAAATTGGTGTCCAGCGAAGTTCGCCCATTGGTTGAAAATACTGTGAATGATTTGCTGTATGAATATTTGGAAGAAAATCCAGTTATTGCAAAAATGATTGTTGATAAAATCGTAGAAGCCGCAACTGCGCGTGAAGCTGCACGTAAAGCACGCGAATTATCAAGAAAGAAAACGGGGCCAGAATTGGGTAGTTTGCCAGGTAAATTGGCGAATTGTTCTGAACGTGATCCTGCAAAATGCGAATTATTTATTGTAGAGGGGGATTCTGCTGGTGGTACTGCAAAACAAGGACGCGACAGAAAGACCCAGGCTATTTTGCCACTTCGTGGAAAGATTTTGAATGTCGAACGTGTGCGTTTTGATAAAATGTTGGGCTCTGATACAATTGGCGCTTTGATTACTACATTGGGTGCAGGTATTGGCAAAGACGATTTTGATATTGAAAAGTTCCGTTATCACAAAGTTATTATCATGACTGATGCGGATGTTGATGGTCAACATATTCAGACTTTGTTGATGACATTTTTCTATCGTCATATGCCAGAAGCAATTGAACGTGGATATATATATGTTGCTAAACCACCACTATACGGCGTAACACGTGGCAAACAGCAGATTTATATCCAGAACCAACGTGAAATGGACGACTATTTGTTGGATCAACTTGCAACTGATGGAACAATTGAAACTGCGGATGGTCAGCAATTAGCGGGTGCAGATTTGAAGCGTTTATTGGAATTGGTTGATGATATGAAAAACAATTTGCAATCGCTGAGTCACATTATGCCACTTCGTTTTATCGAAGCATTGGCCTTGAATAAAGTATTCGAAAACGAAAGTGCTGAAAACTTTGCTGCGGCAGAAAATATGCTGGATAACGAAGAATTGGAATTCGAACGTGGTTGGAAAATATCTTCTGATATGGACGGTATTAAAATAACCAGAACTTTGCGCAGTGTCACAGAAACACATGTTTTAGACAGGGAAAAAATCAATTCGCCTGAAATTCGTGCGTGGTTACGTATGGCTGGTCGTGAAGAATTGATAAGTACTTTTTCCAAACCAACAATTTTGCGTGTTAAATCAAAATCACAAAAAATCTGGGGCGCGTTCGCTTTGTTAAATACTGCATTTGAATATGCCAAAAATGGATTGAAGATTCAGAGATACAAAGGTTTAGGTGAAATGAACGCTGAACAATTATGGGAAACAACAATGGATCCAAATCATCGTTCTTTGTTCCAGGTCAAAGTGACAGATGCATCCCAGGCCGATGAAGTTATTTCTATGTTGATGGGCGATGTTGTTGAACCACGTCGTGACTTTATCGTAGAAAATGCTTTGAATGCAAATCTAGACGTATAATGTCTAAATAACAGAGGAGGGGCGATTGACTGATTTCAAGCAAAATGATTTCGGTCAAACAGGAAACGAATTACCAAAATATCATAAAGATGTTTTGGTAGGCAGTTTCTGCCGCCTTGAATACAAGCCGTTGAAAAATTATTATCAGCAAAATAATAATTTTGGAAAAAATAATACGGTCAGAAAATCTGTTGATGATTTTAATAAAGCAAAAGAACGAATAAAACAGCAAATAATAAGTTCTGATAAAACCCAAGATAATTCGTTGGTTTATACAGCAATAAGTCAATTTAAGAAAAACAATGAATAACATATTTACAAAAAATTGGTTTTTCAATTTAGATTCACAGTTGCGTGATATGGGGTTGGATAGCGATGATAAATCTTTTGATGAAATTAAAGATATTTTAGCAAAACCAAAACATTTATCTTCTGAAGATTTTGCAAATGCTGTGGCATATGTAATTCTGGCAAGTGGTTTTTCACAAAAAACTGCAAAAAAATATCATCGAATCATTATGGATAAAATCCAAGAAAACCAATGTATAGAAGATTTATTAAAAGTATTTAATAATAAAAACAAAATAAAATCTATTGTGGATATTTGGAATAACAGAACATTATTTTGTGATAAATATTATAAATGTAAAAGTTTAGATGAAAAATTAAATTACTTGCAGACTTTGCCATATGTTGGAAAAATTACTGCAAATCATTTGGCACGAAATCTTGGTGAAAATGTTGTTAAATACGATATTTGGATTCAGCGTCTGGGTGTTCTCTACAGCGGAAATAGTGCCTTGGCAACAAAAATAAATAATGGAAAATTAGATGAAGAAATAAAAAAAGTTTGTGATGATATGTTTGAGCGTTTAGAACAAGAAACAAAATTACCACGTGGATATATTGATGTGGTTCTTTGGAAATCTGCGCAAAATCATTTAATAAAGGGTTTATAAATGGATGTAAAAATTGAAGAATCTTGGAAAAATGCTTTGGCATCAGAGTTTGCAAAAGACTATTTTAAGAGTCTGACAGATTTTGTGCGTAATGAATATATGTCTGGTAAAACAGTATATCCAGAACCAAAAAATATTTTTAATGCGTTTAATTTGTGCCCGCTGAATAATGTGAAAGTTGTTATAATTGGACAAGACCCATATCATGAACCAGGCCAAGCACATGGTTTGTGTTTTTCTGTACAACAGGGTGTCGAATTGCCACCATCTTTGGTAAATATATACAAAGAAATAGAGCAAGATATTGGACATAAAAGTATAACAAATGGTGATTTGTCTGACTGGGCAAGACAGGGTGTACTGTTATTAAACTCTACATTGACAGTACTGGCACATGTTGCGGCTTCGCATAGTGGTCATGGCTGGGAAACTTTCACAGACGCTGTTATCAAAGCGGTTAATGAAAATCGCAAAAATGTTGTGTATATGTTATGGGGCTCTTTCGCACAGAAAAAGGCTGACTTTGTTAACGAACAAGATAATCTGATTCTGAAAAGTGCGCATCCATCGCCATTATCTGCGTATCGTGGTTTTTTTGGTAATCATCATTTTTCGCGCGCGAATGAATATTTACAACAACATGATGAAAAACCAATAAATTGGTAATAATCTTAGAAATTATATGTTGCACCCAGTCCGTAAAACGCATAAGAATTATTTTCGTCTGCGGTATTAGCATTAGAGAAATGCTGGATAAAGAATTCCATTGCCCATCGTCTGGAAATATTACAACCAAATGTCACCTTGAATTGAAAAATCAATTTTGAGCCGATACGATCATTTTCTTCTGCTTGCAGGCCAACACCAGCACCAAGACCAGCATATAAACGTTTATATCTGAATAGTGCGATGTCTTCGGTTATATATGCGATTGGGATTGTATAATCTTGCCATTTCCAGCCACGTGCTTCATCCAAACCCAATGTCATAGATATATTTA
>DBXG01000043.1:0-1349 GCA_002309215.1 Alphaproteobacteria bacterium UBA1218
AAGATACATTATTTACACTTGAGCCTTTGTCAAAAAATATTAGAGCGCTATAAAAAACGCCCTATTTTTTAGATTTTTGGGAAAAATGTTCAATAAAAGCATTCAGTTTGTGTTCGTCTTCTCGCTTCTGCTCTGCCAACAGACTTCTTACCACAGAAGCCCCATCTTTAAGTTGCTTAGTAAACGAGATACGTTTTTGCGTCAAATAATCTTCAATAGATTTTTTATCTATTTTATCTATATCTTGCGCAAGTTGTTTCTGAAAGGTTCGCAAAACATGGACTTGACCTGCACTTAAAACGTTTCTTTTTTGGAAATCAAAAGCTGCTCTGGCTTCGTTCTCAAATGCAGGGAAAAATTTTTTAATATTGTCAAACAAAGCGTTTATTTCATCTTTGGTCCATTCTTTGTTATAATAAATACCATTCGGCAATTGCACAGAATATGGATTTTTAATTGCGACAACCTCTGCTGATTTAGCAGGACGCAAATAAGGCTTTGTTGCATCAATAACCTTTTGTAATAAATCTGGTGTCAAAGAATAAAAATATATAGTTATCGGATCATGACGATGACTCCACTCTCTCACAGCACTAGGGGTTTTATACTCTGAAATGTGTTTACCGGCATCTTCATTTACAATTTCATCTAATTTTTTAATCAATCCTGGGGCCATATAAACATTTAACGATAATCTTTCGCGTGTTTCAGGATGAGATTTTGGTCGCGGATAATATCGTCTGTAAAACCACCCCTTGGTTGAACCGTCTTTATCAGTATCAGAATTAACCAACAATTTAACATTTTTATAGTCCGATTTAATTCTGTCAAAACCTTGTTTAGCAAATTTTTCAATAGATGCATTATCTGGATTTATACGTGCTTTGGTATAATCTGTTAGTTTATAGGCATCACCATCTTCCATATAACGCAGATTTTCATATCTCATGTTCAATACGGTTTGCAACAAAACATTATCAGAACACAATTCGGGACTACCAGAAAACTGTTTTAACCAATCTTTAAATAACATAAAAACTACCTCTGTATCATAGGATGATTTTAGCATATTATGGGTTATAAAACAAACAAAATCGGGATAAACCCGATTTAATTTTTGCGCTAATCGCGACGAAGCGANNACGGATGGCGCGCCCAGCAGGACTCGCTCGACATTTTGCCTGCGCGTCAACCGTAACGATTTGATTGCACTGCGTTTATCAAATCTACTTGTTGTCGAACCTTCGTTGCTGACGCAACTTTCTTCGGTTCTCGTCCACCTTCGCACAACACAAAAATAAAATCGGGATAAACCCGATTTATTTTTTGCGCTAATCGCGACGAAGCGA